>JAQBNV010000081.1 GCA_028288395.1 Adhaeribacter sp.
GAAAAAAACCTGGAATTAATTAAAGAATATGATTCCCGGATTCCGGAAGTATTGGTAGGAGACCCGGTACGGTTACACCAGATAATATTAAACCTGGTGAGCAATGCCGTTAAGTTTACTACCGAAGGCAGCATTATCGTAAGCGTACGAATGCTGGTGCAGGACGAAGAAAAAGTAATTATTGAATTTGCCGTAACCGACACCGGTATCGGAATTGAACAATCGAAGTTAAGTTCCATATTTGATAATTTCCAGCAGGCTACCAGCGGTACCTCACGCTTATACGGCGGCACCGGATTAGGACTGGCCATCGTGAAAAATTTAGTAGAACCCCAGGGCGGCACCATTACGGTGAAGAGCAAAGTAAACGAAGGCTCTACCTTCAGTTTTATTCTGAGCTTTAAAAAAACCCAGGAAAAAGCAGACATGGAACTGGTACAAAATATAGAATTGGAAGCCGGTTTTAAAGATGTGAGAATATTGGTGGTGGAAGATATTGCGCTTAACCAGTTATTAATGAAAACGCTTTTAGAAGACTACGGCTTTAAAATGGATGTGGCCGGCAACGGGAAAATAGCCATTGAAAAACTGCGCAATCACACCTATGATATTATCCTGATGGATTTGCAGATGCCCGAAATGAATGGTTTTGAAGCGACCGAGTACATCCGGCAGCACCTGAATTCGCGGGTACCCATTATTGCCCTGACGGCGGATGTTACCACCGTTGATGTAGAGAAATGCAAGGCCGTAGGCATGAATGATTATATCTCGAAACCGATTGACGATAAATTATTATACAGCAAAATAACTAAGTACCTGAAACACCCGGAATTAAATAAAAACCTGGTACCCCATACCCGGGCCGACTTGCAAACCAAGCCTGTTAAATGCGTTAATTTCGATTATTTAAAAAGAATTACCAAGAATAATCCCCGCATGATTCAGATGATTAATTTATATCTGCAGGAAATTCCCCAACTGGTTAAAACCATGAAAAAAGCCATGGAAGAGAAGGATTGGGAAACCCTTAAAATATCTACCCACTCCATTATTCCTACTTTTTCTACAATGGGAATCAATCCGGAATTCGAAGATATGGCCAAAGCCATTCAGGCGCTGGCTACTAATTTAATTAACAATGTCAGCGGTAATGAGGTAAGCGAAGAAACTATGAGTATGCTCCAGACCTTACATGCCAAAATAGAAACGGTTTGCGCACTCGCCGCCAAGGAACTGGAAGAAGAACTGCTGGTATTGTAATCTAATAACACCAAATCGTCTAAAATTACTTCCATTGAAAAACCTGCCGGGTTTAATTAAGCTATTACTTTAATGACTACACGGATAGAAGATAATTTAAACTATTTGGTATAATGCCTGTTTAAAATAAAAACGGCGGCTATAAAAAAGCCGCCGTTTTTATTTTAAATTATTAAGCCAATTATTTACTCAGATACAAATTCCGCTCGGCGTAAATCTTGGTAAAATAATCATCCTGCAGGTCGTCGATGAAGTAAATCGCTTCGCCGGTCGATTTCATTTCGGGCCCGAGTTCCTTGTTTACTTCCGGGAACTTGCTATGGGAGAACACCGGCACTTTAATGGCATACCCTTTTTTGTAAGGTTTGAAATTAAAGTCCTTAATTTTCTTCTCGCCCAGCATTACCTTGGTAGCGTAATTAACATAGGGCTCGCGGTACGCTTTGGCAATAAACGGTACGGTACGGCTGGCGCGCGGATTGGCTTCTATGATATACACCACCTCGTTTTTGATGGCAAACTGAATATTTATTAAGCCTACTGTTCTTAAAGCCAGCGCAATGGTTTTGGTATGCTCCTCTATCTGCCGGATAACGTTCTCGCTTAAATCAAAAGGAGGCAGCACGGCGTAAGAGTCGCCGGAGTGGATGCCGGCGGGTTCAATATGCTCCATAATACCGATGATGTACACGTCTTCGCCGTCGCAGATGGCATCGGCTTCGGCCTCAATGGCGTGGTCGAGGAAGTGGTCGAGCAATACTTTATTACCCGGATTGTCTTTTACAATGTCTACTACCTGGGCTTCGAGTTCCTGTTCGTTGATTACGATTTTCATACTCTGGCCACCCAATACATAGCTGGGGCGCACCAGCAGCGGGAACTTCAAATCTTTTACTGCCACCAAAGCTTCTTCGGCACTGGTAACGGAAGCAAAAGGCGGATACGGAATATTATTATCTTTTAATAAGCTGGAAAAAGCACCGCGGTCTTCGGCTAAATCCAAGGCTTCATAACTGGTACCCAATATTTTAATACCGTAGCGCTCCAGTTTTTCGGCTAATTTTAGCGCGGTTTGCCCACCCAACTGCACAATTACCCCAACCGGGTTTTCGTGCCGGATAATATCGTAAATATGCTCCCAGAACACCGGCTCAAAGTAGAGCTTGTCCGATATATCAAAGTCCGTAGAAACCGTTTCGGGGTTGCAGTTAATCATAATGGTTTCGTAGCCGCACTCGCGGGCCGCTAGTACTCCGTGTACGCAACTGTAATCGAACTCAATGCCCTGCCCGATGCGGTTAGGGCCGGAACCCAAAACCACCACCTTTTTGCGGTCTGACACGATGCTTTCATTTTCGCCTTCGAAGGTAGAATAATAATAAGGCGTTTTGGCTTCGAACTCAGCGGCGCAGGTATC
>JAQBNV010000102.1 GCA_028288395.1 Adhaeribacter sp.
GGCATTCCAGCTTAAATTACATCAGTCCGGTTAATTTTGAAAAAGTGTACTACCACACATAAGCAAATCAACTGTCCGGCTTTTTCAACACACCTCAACTTTCCTTTTTCTTCGGGTCAATATTAATTTTTTTCTCAAGGTAGCGGGATCTAAATGAAAGCTCAAACTGACTAATTTAAATGGCTTCCGCAGACTAAACTGTCAGAGAGAAGAACACCATGCCGCTAACATGGGCTTTGCATAAATGGCGGGTAAAGTTATTCCCGAATTTTCTACATTTAAATAAGTTTTTGTGCTGGATGACAATGAAGTGCTTTCTAGCTGCCATCTTCGAAAAGCCTTCACCGTTAGATTAAATTCCCTATATGAAGGCAGTTTATCAATCTCTGAATTAGCGGCTCTTAAGCTCAAACTACCGCAATACTTAATATTAAGCCTAAATAATAATACTTAATCCCACAGGATGGATCGAGCAAAAGACTCCCTAAATTATTTATTAAAAAAATTCATAGTGCGTTCCAAGCCAATGGTGCCAAACGACAGGCACATTTCGGCTGCTTTCTCAATGAGTGCTGGTAGTTCGTCCTGTTCTTCTTTAAAAAAAGGGCTGAGTACGTAATCTACTTGCCGGCCTTTAGGGTAACTGTCGCCGACGCCAAAGCGCAGACGGGCGTATTCATTAGAGCCCAGCGTTTCTTCAATGTGTTTTAGTCCGTTATGGCCGCCCGCAGAACCTTTCGACCGCATCCGCAACTTACCAAAGGGCAAGGCCAAATCATCAGTTATCACCAGCATGTTGGCCACCGGAATTTTTAATGAAGAAAGGTAATGGGCTACGGCCTTGCCGCTCAGGTTCATGTAGGTAGTCGGCTTTACCAGCGTATAGCTTTTGCCTTTGTGTTTAATTTCGGTAACAAAAGCATGGCGGCTTATTTCAAAATGGGCGTCGTGTTGCTGCGCCAGATAATCGGCTACCATAAAGCCGATATTGTGGCGGCTATCGGCGTACTCAGGACCAATATTGCCTAATCCTACTAAAAGGTATTTCATGTCGGGAGGTAAGTTTTCAGGGGCAGCTCCCGGCCCGGTGCGGGTACCGAAGCCAAAAGCCTGGATTATTTTAGCGAAAAGGCTGCACAAAATGTTTTATTTAACGGTAAAAGTAAAGAATAAATTAAAACTTGCCTCCATATCAATAAGCAAAAAATCCTGCCCGGCGCAAGGGCCGGACAGGATCTAGTAAGTTAAAATAACGAATTATTATTTGTCGCCCTGGGCTTGTTTCAGCGCCCGTGGGATAGCTACCGTAGCAACCGGCGATGATGGGTTAGATAATATGGTAAAGTTTTCGGCTTTGATTTTACTTACTTTTACCGAACGGCCTAATTCCAGATCCGAAATATCCACATCGATATAATCGGGTAAGTTAGCCGGTAAAGCCTTCACTTTAAGTTTACGCAGTTTGGTAACTAGTTTACCACCAGATAAAACGCCTGGCGATACCCCCACAAACCGAACCGGAATCTCCATTTTAACTTCTTTGTTATCATTCAATAATAAAAAGTCAGCGTGCAGCAACACCTCGTTTACCGGGTGGAATTGCGTATCCTGCAGAATAGCTCTGTAAATGGTGCCTTCAATGTTTAATTCAACGGTGGCTACTTCCGGTGAATATATTAAATCCCGGAACATAATCATGGGTGCCCGGAAATGGATTTGCTCGCTGCCACCATATAATACGCAAGGTACATACGATTCTTCGCGAAGCTGCTTGGCTTCGGTTTTACCGAGATTTGCTCTTTTAAACCCTATAATCTCTAAAGTCTTCATTATTTAACTGGTTTTAAGTGTTTAGCTGTTAGCCGATTAGCCTTTAGCTTAAATATTTAATTGATTTTTTATTTGAGGCTGCAAAAATAGGTATAATAATCAACATATACAAAGTATATTCCGTTTACTGCTAACTGCTAACTGCTAACTGCTAACTGCTAACTGCTATAAAAACAGTGAACTGATTGATTCGTGGGTAACTACGTTACTAATGGCGCGGGCAAACAGCTGCGAGAAGCTTATAACTTTGATTTTGGGAGAGTGATGACGCAACGGAATGGTATCTGAAACCACCAGTTCTTCCAGTAAAGAGTTTTCAATACGTTCGTATGCTGGTCCGGATAAAACCGGGTGGGTAATAATAGCGCGTACGCTGCGGGCACCCCGGGCCCGTAATAATTCAGCGGCTTTGCAAATGGTACCGGCTGTATCAACAATATCATCTACCATTACCACGTCCTGGCCTTCCACATCACCAATTACCTGCATCGAAGCAATTTCGTTGGCGCGGGCGCGCTGTTTATCGCACACCACCATTTCGGCCCCGAATTTAGAAGCAAAAGCCCGGGTTCTTACTACCCCGCCTACATCCGGCGAAGCAAATAATAAGCGGTCGAGATTCAGGCTTTTAATATACGGCACAAATATGGCTGAACCATCGAGGTGATCTACCGGAATATCGAAAAAGCCCTGAATCTGGCCGGCGTGTAAATCGCAGGTCATCAGGCGGTCGGCACCAACACTTTGTAAGGCATTGGCCACCACTTTAGAGCCGATAGCTACCCGGGGTTTGTCTTTGCGGTCCTGGCGGGCATAGCCAAAATACGGTACTACCACACAAACTTTGTGGGCGGAGGCCCGTTTGGCGGCATCTACCAGCAGCATCA
>JAQBNV010000112.1 GCA_028288395.1 Adhaeribacter sp.
GATGTTTACCAAAGTAGACCCATTACATTTACCCATTAAAATCGGATTAATCCAAAATGACGGGCGTCACCCCTGCTTTTATCTTTAAAAAATGCTTTTCGGGAAACAGGGAAACCTGATCCGGATAGTAAGTTTTGGTACCCAATACCGGTCTTTCAGCGCTTTCACTTTTTATACTATTATTTCGGCTGCTGCGCCAGCCAGGTATTTATTTTGGCTTCGAGCACCGCCAGCGGCATGCCCCCATCTTTTAGTACTTCGTCGTGAAAGGCGCTTAATTTGAACCCGTTGGCTAATGCTTTCTGGCGGAGTTCTTTTATTTTCAGTTCACCGGTTTTGTAGCTGAGAGCCTGGCCTGGAATGGCCATGTAACGCTCAATTTCTGCTACAATGGCCTCTTCGCTTTGCGCTTCATTTTCCAGTGAATATTTAATGGCCTGTTCGCGGCTCCAGCCTTTGGCGTGCATGCCTGCGTCTACCACCAGACGTACGGCCCGGTGCATTTCACCGTCCAGGCGGCCAAAATATTGGTAAGGATCGGTGTACAAACCCAGTTCTTTGCCTAACCCTTCGGTGTAAAGCGCCCAGCCTTCGCCGTAGGCCCCGTACCAGCCAAAGCGCCGGAATTTAGGTAACTCTTCGTTTTCGTATTGCAGGGAAATCTGGTAATGGTGCCCCGGAATGGCTTCGTGCAGAAACAAAGATTCCATGCTGCTGCTGTTGTATTTTTTAGGATCCATAATGGGCACGTAGAATATACCTGGCCGCGAGCCATCTGGTGCCGGCGGGTTATATTCGGCACTGGCCGAGGCTTCCCGGAATTCTTCGGTTTGCCGCACCTCAAATTTAGATTTCGGTACCTGCCCGAAAAGCAGTTGTAACTGCGGTTGCATGTGCTGATGAATGGCTTCGTACCCTTTTAGTACTTCATCATCGGTTTTATAGGGCATAAACTGGCGCGCATTTTTTACATGCTCAAAAAAAGCCTTCAGGTCGCCTTTAAAGCCAACCTGGGCTTTTACCTGTTCCATTTCGGCCCGGATGCGTTTTACTTCCTGCTGGCCGGTCTGGAATATTTCTTCGGGGGTTTTATCGGTTGTTGTCCAGTAGCGAACCAGGTAATTATAATATTCCATGCCCTGCGGAATGCTGGCTATACCGGAAGTAGTGCGGGATTTAGGTAAATATTCGGTTTGGAGAAAAGCATGCATTTTTTTATAGGCCGGCACTACCTTGTCGGTAATAGCCAGGGTATAAGCCTGGGTGAGCCGGTCTTTTTCAGCGGCCGGGAACTCAGCCGGCATATTCCGGATGGGGTCGTAAAAAATACTTTTCTGCGGATCGGTTGGGGCCAACGCTGCAAATTGCGGCAATATTTTCTGGGTTAAGGGTTTGGGCAATACCAGGCCAGCTGCCATGCCCCGGCGCATATTTGCAATAGCGGTATCGGCCCACACCTGAAAGCCATTAATCCGGCCCAGAAAGTTGTCGTAGTCTTTCACGGTTTTAAAGGGCTGGTTACTCTTGCCGGAACCCAGCTGGGCCATGGTTAAAGGTAATCCCCAAAACTGGTTCAGCGGCATCAGGTGGTCGTGGAAGCGAAGCCCTTCGACCGCCATTTCCATATCGCGTTTAAAAATTGTATAGCTGAGCTTTTCCTGGTTATCAAGGGTAGCGGTGTCCAGTTGGGCCAATTGCTTCAGGTATTTTTGGTACATATTCCGGGCTTTGGCCCGGTGCGCGACGCTAATGTCGTTCGGCAGTTGATCGTTGTAGCGGTTATCGGCAATGGCTGTGGCTTCCAGCGGAAATAAAACCAGCCGCTCTTCATAATAATTATCCAGCACGCTGCTTAACTTTTGGGTGGCTGCCGCGGAAGTTTCTTTTTCGGGCCGGTTACAACCCGCCAGCACCAAACAAACCAGCGAAAGGTAAAATGCGTTTTTCATAGAAGTAGATTTGAAAAGATAATAATACAGAAAATAAATGTATTAAAAATAAAGCCTCTAAGGGAATTCCGGGAGAAAGTGAACCAGCAGGGGCAACTAATATTTCATTGCGGGCTGTTGTTTACCGGAGCCGTATCCTGCCTGTAACCTGGTGGCAGCAGAAGCGTCTTTTATAAATATTACCGCAATAATAGCCTGATAAATACCTAAAAGTAGGTATTGTTCACCAGGGATAATAACCCCAAATTTGTAAATAAATAAACGCTATTCTTTCCCAGAAAACTATTCTGGAAAGTGTGGAAAGGCATTAAACGATTGATAGTTTATTTGTTAAGATCGTTTAGGTTTAGGTTAAAACATTGCCTGTTTTCATAAAAAGAATCCATCACGAAGAAAAGCATTCCGGAAAGTAAGGCCGTATTTCTTCTTTTAAAGTTATGTTTTTCAAAATGCCCGACCCTTTCCCCTAGGGGTTAAGCCTTATTATCAAGAATGCTGTGTTTGTAAGTGGGTGAAAAGCCGGGACTTTAAGTTTCGGCTTTTATTTTTTACCTGCGCTGGCGAGCACTATTGTCCGTATAAATTCGTTCTGCCAGCAGATTTTACTTATAGCAATATTACTGGTTATGTGGGTATGCAGGGGTATCTGTTTAAAGATGCCGCCGGCTTGTTCATTCCCGGTTAAATTGTGTAATTTTGAATTAATGATACTGAGAGCGGAACAATTATTTAAAAAGTACAAGGCGCGCACCGTGGTAAACGATGTGTCGGTAGAAGTAAATCAAGGCGAAATTGTAGGCCTGCTGGGGCCGAATGGCGCCGGTAAAACTACTTCGTTTTACATGATTGTAGGCCTGGTAAAACCTAATTCCGGGAAAATTTATTTAGATAACGAAGATATTACCACGCTGCCCATGTACCGGCGGGCCAAAAAAGGTGTTGGCTACCTGGCCCAGGAGGCTTCGGTGTTCCGGGACTTGACCGTGGAAGAAAATATTCTGGCGGTGCTGGAAATGACGGATCAGCCCAAACAGGTACAGCGCGAAAAAGTAGAATCCCTGCTCGAAGAATTTTCGCTGACGCACGTACGTAAAAACAAAGGAGTGGTACTATCGGGCGGCGAGCGCCGGCGTACCGAAATTGCCCGCGCCCTGGCCGTAGATCCCAAATTTGTGCTGCTCGATGAGCCTTTTGCCGGGGTAGATCCCATTGCGGTAGAAGAAATACAGACCATTGTGGCCAAACTAAAAAACAAAAATATTGGTATCCTCATTACCGACCATAACGTAAACGAGACGCTTTCTATCGTGGACCGGGCCTATCTGTTGTTCGAAGGCAAGATATTAAAATCCGGCACCGCCGAAGAACTCGCTGCCGACGAGCAGGTGCGACGGGTATACCTGGGTAAACACTTTGAGCTGAAGCGGAAGGTATAAGACAGGGAACAGTTATCAATTATCAGTAACCCAATAATGGATAATTGTGGTGGCGGCTAGTGCTACACCAATTTAGTTTTTAGATAAGGCTGAACGAGATTTATAATCTTATCCAATAGCTTTCCGGATTTGTAATCCGGTACCTTTCTAACAAGTAGTGTGGACAACATCGGCGGTTTATTTTATTTCGATAAGATTTGTTAGGAGGATAATGGATAATAATCTTTACCAAAAGTGTTTAATTTCGCATTACGTATAGTAAAAGTTTACCAGCATTTGAGTTCAGAAAAGAAGGAATTTATACTTTAAAAAAGATTATTATGAAACGGCACCTCTATTGGGGCCAATGTAGCAGAAGCAAATGATGGTATTTCAACTGCTGATTTATCAGCTAAAATATCAATGGCTTATAAGGAAAGTTTAGAAGCAAAATATTCGTTAAGTTTATTAAAAGGTGCTGGCTATTTAGATGACACTGCCACACAATCTGTAATAAAAGAGGCAGATGAGCTTCGCAAAATTTTATTTTCAGTCTTAAAAACCACCAGAATTAATATTAAAAATTGATAACAAATAACCGCTCACTTTTTACTGATAACTAAAAAAACCTTGGAAATAATCAATTCAATCATGACGTGGGTCATGAAAAAGCGCATACACCAGATTGATCTTTTTCGCAAATACCCGCACGATGTTCAGAGCGAATTATTTACCAACCTCCTGCAAACTGCCAAAAATACCGATTGGGGAAGGAAATTTGGTTATGCCGATATAAGCTCGCCCGAACAGTATCGCCAGCAGGTCCCTATTTCCACTTACGAAGATTTGTATCCCGAAATTGAGCGGGCCATGAAGGGCGAAGCCCACGTGTTATGGCCGGGTACTGTTACCTGGTTTTCCAAATCATCGGGTACTACCAATGCCCGCAGCAAGTTTATCCCGGTTACCAAAGAGGCCCTGGAAGACTGCCATTACAAAGGCGGCAAAGATATGCTGAGTATTTATGCCAATTTAAATCCCGATACCAAACTCTTTAGCGGCAAAATGTTGTCTGTCGGGGGCAGCCTGCATAAAAACGAGTTTAACACAAATAGCCAGTGCGGCGATATTTCGGCTGTTATAATGCAAAACCTACCCATCTGGGCCGAGATGGCGCGTACTCCGCCCCTGAAAATAGCCCTGATGGATAAGTGGGAAGAGAAAATTGAAGCCATGGCCGATGCTGCAATTTCGGAAAATGTAACCGGCATTTCGGGGGTGCCCACCTGGACCTACGTGTTGCTCAACCGGATTCTGGAAATAACCGGCAAGCAAAATATTGCCGAGGTATGGCCTAACCTGGAGCTTTTTGCCCACGGAGCGGTTGCATTTGGCCCTTACCGCCAGCTTTTTGCGGATATTATTCCTGCCGATAAAATGCATTACCTCGAAATCTATAATGCCTCCGAAGGTTTTTTCGGAATACAGGACCAGCCGGGCACCGAAGACGAGATGCTTCTGATGCTGGATTACGGCGTGTACTACGAATTTATTCCGGCGGATCAGTTCGAAGCCGAGCAGCCCACTACCATAGGTTTAAGCGAAGTAGAACTTAATAAGAATTACGCCCTGGTTATATCTACCAATGCCGGCTTGTGGCGCTACAAAATTGGCGATACCATCCGGTTTACCAATTTAGAACCTTACCGGATTAAAATTTCAGGCCGGACGAAACATTTTATTAATGCTTTCGGCGAAGAAGTTATTATCGAAAACGCCGAAGCTGCCATTACCAAGGCTTGTGAGCAAACGGGGGCAGTAATTTCTAATTTTACAGCGGCTCCTATTTATTTTGATGGCCGCAATCGGGGCAGCCACGAGTGGGTGATAGAATTTAAACGGCAGCCCAACGACTTGCAGCAGTTTACTTATGAACTGGACCAAACTCTGCGAAATATTAACTCGGATTACGATGCCAAGCGCCAGAACGATATAGCTTTGCAGGCTCCGTTGGTCCGGGTTGCGCCGGCGGGAACCTTCTACCAATGGCTCAGTAAAAAAGGTAAGTTGGGCGGGCAACACAAAGTGCCTCGTTTGTCTAACTCCCGCGAACATTTAGAGGAAATTTTAAAATTACTCTAACTACCTACTATTGTAATTGAAGCGTTGTAAACCCCCGTTATTCCTATCCATAATGCAACCAAAATTAAAAAATATGGGTCATGGTTTTAAAAACGGGGAATAATGAAAAAGATATTTTTATTTAGTTTGGTAGTTAGCTTAATGGCTTTTTCCTGTGAAAAGGAAGAAAGTTATTTGGCTAGTAATACCTGTAAGGTAAATAATCCAACCGCAGAATTGGCCTGGCTTAAAGCGGAAATAAACCGCCGTGAGCAGAACCCCACCTATGTCGCAAAATACTTTTACATTCAGCAGGCGGAGTACAAGCAGCAAACCGTTTTTATTTATAATAATTGCTGCCCGGTATGTGGTACCACTACACCG
>JAQBNV010000012.1 GCA_028288395.1 Adhaeribacter sp.
GGAATCACTAATAAACCACGCCTGCCCATTTTCTACAAACTGACGAGTACAGCTTTTACAAAGATAATTCTGCTTGCCGTAATGCGTATGGCCGTTCTTCTTGAGGCTAGGGCTATGACAATGGGGCAATTTATACCAGTTGACATATTTATTGGGGGGTGGCTTTTCTTTTCTCGTGGCTTTTCCTTTCCATTACAAATTTAAAAATTAAACATTACATTTGCAGCTCTACCATGAGGTAAAAGAGCACTTTAGATAAAATAAAGAACATAAGGGCTAAAAGAAAAGAAAAAGCACCAGAAGCAGGAGAACCATTACCAGTAGGGCTATCAAATCTTTATGCAGCTTCATGGTCTAAGAATATGGGTCCCAATCGGGCAGCAAGTTACAAACCGTAAACGCTTAACCAAGATTTCTTTAATCGGGCAGCATCATTTGGCGTATGTATTGCACCGGCGCGCTGCCGTAACCGAGGAATTGCTCATGGAATGCTTTCAGGTTAAAATCTTCGCCTTCCTTTTTCTTTATTTGCTCCCGCAGATCGTAAATCTCGGTGTAGCCGGTAAAATAACTCGATAACTGCACCTGGCTTAAAGTGGCCCTTCTCCATTTGGCCTCCGCTTCGGCATCTTCCTGAAAACCTTCCTGGGTAAGTAACCGGATAATATCGCCCTGGCTTTTATTTAAAACATGCACCTGGTAATCCAGGATGGCGTTGAGGGTAACCCGCAGGTTCCATTTGTACCACATCAGCCACAACTCGGGACTATCCTGGCCGTAGCCATTTTCCAGCATCATCTGTTCGGCGTAAACCGCCCACCCTTCTACCATTGCCCCGTTGCCCAAAATAGCTTTTATAATAGAAGGCGATCGGTTGCTGTAAATTAATTGGGTATAATGGCCCGGAATAGCCTCGTGAATATTTAGTATCTGCAGCATGTACCGGTTATATTCCCGTAAATAGCTTTCAGCCTGGGCGGGCGTAAATTTATTTAGCGGGCTTACATTATAATAAGTAGGAGCCGCTTTATCGTATGGTCCAGGAGCCGAAATCGAAGCCCCTGCTACGCCTTCCATGTACGCTGGGGTCGGTCGTACTTCCAAAGGCTTGGACGGATCCTGGGTAAGCAAATTTTGCTGGTTTACAAACGCCACCAGCTGCGGAATCTGGCCCCGGATAGCCAGCAGAAAAGAATCGGGAGGAACATGATTTTGGGAAAGACGGGCTATCATTTGTTTCACGCCAGCTAAACCTGCAGGCTGGGGCTTACCCGGGAAATATTTAGGCCACAAAGTACGAGTAACACCCAGCATTAATTTGTGCAGTTCTTTTTTGCGGAGCAGGGCTTTTTCGTAAACATCCTTTGCCGAATAGCCCGATTCGATATCGTAAATAAATTTTTGGGTGAATTGGTCGCGGCCAATACGGAAGCTGCGCCCCTTACCCTGACGCAAACCCGGCAGTTCGGTTTCCTGGAGGTAACGCACATAATTTTCGATGGCCAACTGGGTTGTTTCCACGCGCTGCTGCAGGACAGCTTTCTCGTCCTGGGTTAAATCTGATTTGGCAATAGAATCAGCTAAAGCGGGTTTAAAGACCGTTAGCGCGCCCAGGTTCTGGGCAATGGCCAGTTGGGTATGCTCCAGGGTAGGCCGGCGCAGGTTTTTAATGCCCGCCTCGTAATAATCGACACTGCCTCGCAGTTTTTCCGAAATAGCCCGCAATCTAACCGACAAACCCGCGTAACGGCCGTTCAGAATTTCGGCCACGCTGCTGCCCAGGTTATATTCCGATGGGTCCCACTCATACGACTTAAATTCTTCTATCCGCCAGATGCCACCGCGCAGGAAATTTTGCAGCATCTTGTAATCAGTTTTGTTATTGTCCGATAGCTTATTTAAGGCAAAGGATTTGAGTTCTTTTTCAAAAGCTTTATACGACCGGACCACGGCTTTGCGCTTGTCGGCGTTAGGAATAGTTAACACGTGGTCGTATTTGTGATAGCCCTGGGAAGTGGCCCATTCGGGATGCAGTTTCCAGAATTTAAGCACCAACTTATCTTTAAACGCATCAAAGCGGTCATCTTCTTTTGAAACCTGCTCCTGACGGGGTTGGTCCTGGCAAGCCGGCAATACCAAAAACATGATGCTAAATAAAAAAAGCAGTAAGGGTAAAGTTTTTCTCATAAAATATCAGAAAAAAAACAAGGAGCAAGCGACTGAAAGCCTAAGATAAAGATTAATTAAAAGAAACGCCGGATAATCCAGAGAACCAGGCTAATAAATATACTCAGCAAGAGCATACTCACAATAGGAGCATAAAATTTAAAGTTGGGCCGCTCTACCCGAATATCGCCGGGTAAATGGCCAAACCAATTTAATTTATCGCCGGATAACCAGATGATTAAGCCCAACAAGGCAATGCCCAGGCCAACCAGTATAATTATTTTCCCCATGGGCTGCATCTAATTTAAATAAAAACCTTTATTAATATATTCTGTCAGGTAAGTGCAGCACTAACCGGCCAGCACACCAATTAAAATCAAAAAATAAGTTTGGTGCC
>JAQBNV010000159.1 GCA_028288395.1 Adhaeribacter sp.
TTTAGCGGATTTTCTTATTATTATTAAGACTTACGCAAAGCCGCCCTTGCCGCGTCTTTTAATCGGCAAGTTGTTAGTCAAAAGACACAGCAACGGCTCTTTTACTTTTAGTGCTGTATATATGAGAAAATATTAATAATAAAAGATTACATAACTAAATTTACCTTTAGAATAAAATTTAGCTTTGTATTATCATCTTTTAATACTTTTAACTGTATAGCCTTGCTCTTCCTGACCGGTCACAAACTGAATGATTTCGTTTATAAAATCATGGCCGTAGTTTTCGTACTTCACTAAACCAACACCCGTTATAGCCAGCATCGCTACCCGGTTAGTAGGTTTCTCAGCGGCCATTTCCTGTAAAGTACTATCCGAAAATATCACATAGGGTGGCACCTGGTTTTCGTCGGCCAGCTTTTTTCGCAACACCCGCAGGCGATCAAACAATTCATCTTTAATCCGCTCCTTTTTAAGCTGTCTTACTTCTTTTATTTCATCCTTTCCAGCTGACGGCTGGAATTTAACCAGGCTTACTTTTTGATCCGCAAACAAAACGGCACGACTCCGTTGGTTTAATTTCAGGGCATACCCTTCTTCGTAGGCCATCTCCAGCCAGCCGGCATTTAAAAACTGATGGAGGTAACTTTGCCAATCAAGAGGCGATAAATCGCGGCCTGCGCCGTAGGTCTTGATTTTGTCGTACCCTTTCTGCAAAACGGCTTGGTTGCGGGCGCCCCGCAGCACATCAATTAAGAGGCCCATATTTACTTTCTCCTCCAGGCGGGCTACCGCCGAAAATGCTTTTTGCGCAAGTAAGGTACCATCAAAAGTAGCCGGTGGGTTGCGGCAGATGTCGCAATTGCCACAATCATTTACGTGGGTTTCCCCAAAATACTGAAGTAATATTTTCCGCCGGCACATGGTGGCTTCGGCATACTGCTGCATACGTTCAAGTTTGGCCAACTGGAGGTTTACCTGGTCTGGCTTGCCTTCTTTTAGCATGTCGCGGAGCCGCATCACATCCGAATAACTGTAAAACAATAAGGCCGCCGCCCGGGCACCATCGCGGCCACCCCGACCTATTTCCTGGTAATAACTTTCTATATTTTTCGGCAGGTTGTAATGAATAACCCACCGGACATTTGATTTATCGATGCCCATGCCAAAGGCAATGGTTGCGCAAATAATTTGTACGTTGTCTTTTAAAAAAGCGTCCTGGGCGCGCGATCGGGTTTGCGGCGGCAAGCCGGCATGGTAAGCGGCAGCTTTGTACCCTTCGCCGGTAAGTTTTTGCGCCAGTTGTTCGGTACTGTTGCGGCTAAGGCAATAAATTATGCCGGGCTGCCCCCGATGCGTTTCTAAAAAATTAGTAATAGATTTAAGCCGGTTTTTAGCCGGCATTACTGTTAAACTTACGTTTGGCCGGTCAAAAGACGAAACAAAGACTTTCGCGGCCTCCAGCCCTAATTGTTTTAAAATATCTAATCGCGTAAGCCGGTCGGCGGTGGCGGTGAGGGCAATAATGGGTACAGATGGAAACTGGGCTTTTATGTAGCGCAACTGGGTATATTCGGGCCGGAAGTCGTGGCCCCAGGCCGATATGCAATGCGCCTCATCGATGGCAAATAAATTAACCGGTAATCGTTTTAAAAACGAGAAAAAACCCGGGGACAATAATTTTTCCGGTGATACATATAATAGTTTAATGGTACCGGCAAGGCATTTATTTTCCAGGTCATATTGCTCTTGCGGGCCTAACGAACTATTAAGATAGCCCGCCGAAATTCCGTTCGCCAGCAAAGCTTCTACCTGGTCTTTCATCAGCGCGATCAGGGGTGATACTACAAGACAAATACCCGGCAGCACCAGGGCCGGCACCTGGAAACATACCGACTTTCCGCCTCCGGTTGGCATGAGCACCAGGCAGTCCTGCTTCGCCATAACCGATTCGATAATGTCTTTTTGCATGGGCCGGAATGTATCGTAGCCATAATATTTTTTTAAAACCGACTGGGCTGTCTCACTCATCTCGTGCTTTCCTGTTGATTTACAAAATTACTTAATTTTAATGGTTATAGTCTTTGGACAGAGGCATAAAAACCGATAAATAACATTAAGCAGTAATGAACGTATTTTTAAAGAACCAAAATTGACTTTTATGAGATCCGAAAGAACCAATAACCTGGAACATGTTTTAATAAAATGTATCACGGCTTGCGAAACCTGCGCCAGCCTTTGTCTGCAGGAAGAACATGTAAAAATGATGGTGCGCTGCATTCAGCTAGACCACGATTGCGCCGATATATGTGCCTTAACGGCCCGATTCGTAGCCCGTAATTCACCTCATGCGCCTCATGTAATGCGGGAATGTATAGAAATTTGCCAGGCTTGTCACGATGAATGTGCCAAACACGATCACGACCATTGTCAGAAATGCGCCGAAGCTTGCCTGGAGTGTGCCGATGCTTGCCGCGAATGGCTGAGCAGCAAGAATATTGCACTTTAATTTTCAGAATACTTAAAGCATAAAAGCAAGCCTGGCATAACGCCAGGCTTGCTTTTACTTTCTGGTAAGCTTTTTAGCCCATAATCATATCAACCAGAGCCGTTATAATAGATAGTATCAAACTAAATATCAGCGCCCAGATAAACCCATCCACCGAAAAGCCTGCTAGTAAATAATCGGCCAGCAAAATAATAAGGGCATTAATAACCAATAAAAATAAGCCCAATGTAACAATTGTAATCGGAATGGTAAGCAATACCAGAATAGGCCGTACAATTGCATTTAATACTGCTAATACCAGTGCCAGCCAAATCGCACTCATGGCGCCGTCGATACTTACGCCGGGTAAAATATGAGCAGTAACGGCTGCTGCTATAGCGGTAAAAATCAGTTTAATAATAAAGGACATAGTTTTATGTATTAAATATACGTTAATATAGGCTTAACTGTGCTTTACCTAATTACGGTTAAAATAATCATTTTTCGCCGGCGCTAAAGCCGGCCGCGGTAAGTTTGTTTTGCGAAACGGCCATCCAATTACATAATTTGTAAATTAACCGGGCTCCAACGTTGCCGTTCCACTGGTCCTGGCCTGGCGCTACTTCGCATACGTCGAAGCCAATAATTTTGCAACCACTGCGTACCAAGGCCTTAATCAGGTAAATTGCTTCTTCAAACTCCAGGCCGCCCGCTACCGGGGTACCAGTCGCCGGACATAATTTCGGATCAAGTCCGTCTATATCGAAACTAATATAAACTTTTGGCGGAAGCTGGGCAATAATTTTCCGGCATTGTTTTTTCCAGGTATCGCCTTCGTAAGTATTTTCTTTCAGCATGGCATCGTAAAAGGTAATAATGCGGCCGTTTGAAGAATGAATCAGTTCGGCTTCCGATTCTGCAATGTCCCGGATGCCTACTTGCACCAATTTTTTAACCTGTTTAAGTTTCAGGGCATTGTACATAATTGAAGCATGCGAATATTCAAACCCTTCGTAAGCATTCCGGAGATCTGCGTGGGCGTCAATCTGTAATATCCCGAACTCCTCGTGCTCTTCGGCCAGGGCGTGGAGCAAACCTAACGGCGTGCTGTGGTCGCCGCCAATTACGCCCACCATTTTACCGTTTTTTAAATATTGTAAAGCTTTCTCTTTCAGCCAAAGTAATAATTCCTGACTCTGCTCATTTACCGATTGGGTTAATTCGGCGGCGGTTTCCTCCGAAATCTGGTGACCGCCCCCTTCGAGCCATTTAATATAAGTTTGGGTTCTTTGCCGGCTGGTGGTACTGGTGGTTAACCAATCTGTTGAGATTTCTTCCATGGCTATTCCTAACTGCCAGGCCTTTTCTATACTGGGGTCATACAAATCTAACTGGTATGATGCTTCTTTAATAGCTTCCGGACCATGGGCCGTACCAGAATTATACGATACGGTCACTTCCCAGGGCACGGGAATCAGCACTACTTCGGCTTCGTCGGTGGTAAAAGGAAGACCAAATATGCCGCCTGAAACATCACCTACATCACTCGGATCGAATTGTTCTATCTTTTGCTGTTTTGCCGTTTCAAAGTCTGAATTTTCTTGCATAAGGTGTAGGAATGGTAAGTGAACCTTTTAAATAAGTGAGCAATATATTTAAAGAAACCGAACTAGTTTTAGAATTAAAAAGTCCAGCGGTTTTAAAAGATATTTTTAATAAAATAAAACAGTAGTGCTGCTATTATTTACTCCATTTTGGAGGGGGAGGTTTTTTTAGGTAAAAAGCGTTGATTACCTTTTCTTTAATGAATATAATTATCTATAAATAAGCCGGTGCTGACTACCAGGATGCAGCTTTATCGACCCTCCCCTGGGTAATGAAAATAATTTTTTTAAATCAATATTTTACCTATAGGCAGGCAACTTCCAGAAAATTAATTTAAGCTTATTAAATATTTTGCTGTAAAACTTTCCAGCTTCAAAGCCAGTGCAGACAGGTAAGTAGGTTGGTTAGTTTTTATTATTAAATACCTGTTTCCGGCACATAATTATTCCTGGTGCGTGTCTTCAGGGCCAAAATGGGTTACTTTTATTCTATCTGGCTAAGCAATCGTTGTAGAATTTTGGCAATATTACAGCGAAACGGCTTCTAATTATTAAGTTCATAAAAGTTGTAAGAACGGATTATTTCCAGAATTTTTTCGAAGGTGCCCGTATCAAAGAAGAGAAATAAAGGGAGTTCGATCATCTCTTCGAAATTGGTAAAATGCGTTACTACCGTAAATATAATTGGTTGGAAAAACGGATTACTGTCGAAAATATGATTTAGTGATTCTGCTATACTTCCTTTCTCCGGGTGAACTGGCGGCGAGCCATAAATATTGGCTTTTAAAATATTCGCTAGTTGGGTAACAAACGCGCCGGTTATAATATTGCTAATTTCCAGCAACAACGATTCCTGCATATCGTTTATTACTGCCGGAAAAGGCGGTTTCAGATTTAAACAAACTTCGGATAGCTTCTGGATTTGGGAACCGGAGAAAATCATTAAGGTTGTGCCATTTAAATCACCTTTAATATCGGATTGAATAATCTGGTGATTGAGGGCATATTCTTCTAAATTAGCTATTACCTCTCTGGCACTGATAAGTTCCATGTTGGGCACCTTCAGTAAAACCCGATCGCGGGAAATGGAGGCGAAAGAATCAGCAGCCCGGGCCAAACCTATATTCAGGATTTCCTTTATTATATCTTTCTCTAGTTCACTTACGCTAAGTTCCATGTATAACTTTTTAATATAAGTAACTTGCCTATTACCTTAATTTATTTTTTTATTAAAAAATAACGCGTCAGCGCCGGCACATCTAACACCAGACAAACCTTTCCGGATCCTAAAAGAGTAACTCCGCCGTATATTTCAATGGCGTCTACCGGTT
>JAQBNV010000180.1 GCA_028288395.1 Adhaeribacter sp.
AAGTTGCTTTTCACAACTTTAAAGATGAACCGGAGCTCGAAGAATGGATAACAACCACCATCAACCCCTACTCTAAAGAACAAATCGCTTCCCTGACCGGCTATGAGTACATCATCAACGCCGTCAAACAGGCTACCTTTGCTATGGAAAATTCTTAATACTATTCGGTATAACTTAAACAAGTAACTTAAAAAGAATAACGGCTCTAAACACTTGTCTTAAGAAAATTTCTATAACCTGCTCTTTTAAAAAAATAAACCGGCGTAATATTCCCGACACAGAATGCGGCACCTTCAAATAATATTGCCTCCAATCTCCCCAACAAACCTGAATTACTTACTCCTATTTCCTCTCCCAGATTATCATCAACGCAAAACATTCAACATCTAAACATCGAACATCTAAACTCGAATATCTAAAATTTACCTGATTACTATCAGCCAGATTAAGAAGAGTACCGGCAGCAGGAACGGAATGGAATAAGACAGAATATATTTAAAGAAAGAAGGCATTTTGATGCCGGCACTCTCGGCAATGGCTTTCACCATAAAGTTAGGACCGTTGCCAATATAAGAGAAAGCGCCAAAAAATACGGAACCCAGCGAAATGGCTTCGAGCAGGTGGAAGGTATCCGGCGAACCGGCCAGGCCGGTAGCAAAATTATGCACATCCTGCACGTTGCTGTAACTCAGGTTGTATTTGGCCATGCTCAAAGATAAAAAGTTAGCGTACGTGGGGGCGTTATCTAAAAAGCCAGATAAGGTGCCGGAAGCCCAGTAAACCGTATCGGGATTGAGCAAGCTGCTGAAGGCGGGTGAGGCGGCCAGCCGGGAGGCCATTTGCAAGGCCGGCATCATCGTAAAAAATATACCGAAAAATAAGAAAACCACTTCCAGAATAGGGCCAAACGTGAAATGATTACCACTCAGGGCCGTTTTGCTCGAATACCGGTAACAGAAAAAGGCAGCCGTAAGCTGTAGTATTTCGCGGATAAAAGAGAATTTCATGTCGCCCACCGAAATAGCCGGCAACCCGGGTACCACATTGGGATCGAGGAAAATAGCGCCGATAATAATGGCCAGCCAAACCAGGTTGCGCTTGCCGGTAAAGTAAAATTCCATGCGCTGGTCAATTTTCTGGCGAACGCCTTCTTGCGGCGTATAATCTTCCGCCCGGTTTTTCCAGTCGAGATAATAAAAGATAGCACAGAGGCAGCTCACGCCAATAAACCAAGGCAATATTAAGTGCTCCAAGGTCCAAAAGAAAGGTACCCCTTTCAGGAAACCGATAAACAGGGGCGGATCGCCGAGCGGGGTAAGTAAACCACCCGCATTACTGACAATAAATATAAAAAATATAATTTGGTAAGGTTTGATGCGGTGAATATTCAGGCGGATAAAGGGCCGGATAAGCAGCAACGAAGCCCCGGTGGTTCCGATAATATTGGCCAGACAAGCCCCGGAAAATAACACGATAATATTTATAAGCGGGGTAGCCCGGGCGTTGGCATTTATATAAATACCGCCGGCGGCAATGTACAGTGCGCTTAGCAATACCGCAAAAGAAGTGTAATCGGCCAGGGTTTCGGCGGGCATGTGGTGGTCTTGGAGCACCAGCAAGTAGTAACCCAGTACCAGCAGCCCCAACGTAACGGCTACCTTGCGGTAATTATGTTCCCAGAAATGCGGAAACAGAACCGGCCCGGCCGCAATCATACCTAATAAAAGCAAGAAAGGAATAATAAGGAACCCGGGCAGCACCGGCATTGTTTCAGATAGTAAGAGAGAAAGAGTAGCCATGCAGCTTGTAATTGGCGCTTTATTATTTTGGCCGCAAAGTTACACGTTCCGATTTAATAAACTATCGTAAGAAAACTTAAAAGACTACTTGGTTTATTCACAGAAAAGGAACAGGATATGCGGTTTAACTAATTTATGTTTAACTTTGGGAAGATATTAGCAGTACCTATATTTACTTAATAACCTCAGAATATTATGATAGAAAATAAAGAAAAATCCGTTTCGGTTTATGCCGAGGCAAACCCTAACCCGGAGTCGATGAAATTTGTGTTGAGCACAAATTTATTGGCGGATAGTGTTAGTGTAGATTATCCGACTCTGGAAAGCGCCTCCAACTCCCCGTTGGCCCAGGAGTTGTTTAACTTCGATTATGTGTCGCGGGTATTTATGGCCAGCAATTTTGTAACCGTTACCAAAAACACCGACAACCAGTGGGTGCAGTTAATTCCGGAGTTGCGGAGTTTTATTAAATCTTACGTAGAAGCGGGCGGCCCCATCTTTTTGCAAGATCCGGCGGCAGAACAGATACAAGCCAATAACGAAGCTACTGCCGAATTATCCGGTGAAGATGCCGTTATCTCCCAGAAAGTAATTGACCTGCTCGATAATTATGTGCGGCCGGCCGTAGAACAGGACGGCGGAAATATTACTTTTAAATCTTATAACCAGGGGGTAGTTACTGTAAACCTGCAAGGTTCGTGCAGCGGCTGTCCTTCAGCTACTATCACCCTTAAATCCGGCATCGAGAATTTATTAAAACGCATGGTACCCGAAGTAACCGAAGTGGTAGCCGAAGGCGTTACCGATTTTGGTTATTAATTTTATTCTTTTTCATTTTCCCGGCAAATGAAAAGCCGTAAAGAAAACCTGGGCAGTAATGTCCGGGTTTTTTTATACGGCACTTTCACCAGCTTTTTGTTTTAGCTTGTTTTCTTTCTGGCGCTCTTCTTAAACAGCGTACCGGATTTAGAAAGTACTGACCCTGAAATTTTTGATATTCTTACGCGGGTAAATATCAGCAATTGAAGTTATCTGTTATATTTGCTCCGCATGGAGGTCAACGGCAAAATATTGTTCAGGATTAAAGTAGCTTTATTTGCGTTGGTCATGCTGCAATTGCTTATTGCCCATGCAAGCTTAGCTGCCACCGTCTCTCCTAAATTCGGCGATAAATATGCCGGCCCGCAGCTTTCGGTTTTAACCGGACCACTTACGCCTGGCCAAGGGTTGGAACTAACCGATGCCGCTCCCGCTAATGCCTCCGATTTTGGCATTGTTTCCGAAAATCATTCCCCGGTGCTTTCTTTGATTTTTTTCTTGGGTTTGCTGGTGTTTTTTTCAACGCGAAAACATTTACTATTCCCTGCTTCTTACCTCCATTGCCGGACTCTTCATTTATTCCGGGTTTTACCCAATGCTCCTTAATATCTTTCCAGCTTTTTTGCTAAATATGCGCCAGTAGTACCCTGGTTTTTCAAATTGCTAAATCAGCAGATAGCTGCCCGCCAGAAGAACAGGGAAATTAATTGCAATCATTTATTATTCCTTTTAAGCGGTCATTAATGCAAAAGGCTAATAAAATTGGCAAATATTTATTCCAAAACTAAAACAAGTTAAAAAATTAGGTAAAAATTCTGATGGCTTCTAAAATATTTGCCAGAAAATCTATTACAAAATTAATGCAGGAGGCCGAAGGTAGTTTAAGCGATGGCCACGGCCCTTCGCTCAAACGAACCCTTTCGGCGACTAACCTGGTTCTGCTGGGAATTGGCGCCATTATAGGAACCGGTATTTTTGTTTTAACCGGCAGCGCCGCGGCCCAGTTTGCCGGACCCGGCCTGGTGCTGTCCTTTGTTATTGCGGGCATTGGTTGTGCCCTGGCTGGTTTGTGCTACGCCGAGTTCGCTTCTATGATCCCCATTGCCGGGTCGGCTTATACGTATGGCTATGCTACCCTGGGCGAGTTGGTGGCCTGGATTATTGGTTGGGATTTAATCCTGGAATATATGTTTGGGGCCGCCACGGTGGCCGTAGGGTGGAGCGGTTACGTGGTTAGCTTCCTGCGCGATTTAGGAATTAATATTCCGCCTATGTGGTGGAATGCGCCCGGCATCGAACTGGTGCAGGACCCCACCACCAAAGCCTGGACCCAGATTACCGAACAACTTACCCAAACCTATACCAGCCAAGGCTTGGATATTGCTACATTGCCGCACGCAACCGGTGTTTTTAACCTGGTAGCCGCCGGAGCCATCCTGGTAATAACCTGTATTTTAATTGTGGGCATTCAGGAGTCGGCCCGTTTTAATAATTTCATTGTGTTTATTAAGCTTTTTGTGGTACTGGCCTTTATTCTGGCCGGCGGCTATTTTATTTTCCGGAACCCCGCGTTGGCTGCTGATAATTGGACTCCCTTTGTGCCGGACAATACCGGGGAGTTTGGCCATTATGGCTGGAGCGGTATTTTGCGGGCCGCTGGTGTTATATTCTTTGCCTATATTGGTTTCGATGCCGTAAGTACGGCGGCGCAGGAAGCCAAAAATCCGCAGCGCGATATGCCCATCGGTATTTTGGGATCGCTGGTTATTTGTACCGTACTTTATATTCTGGTATCGGGTATTTTAACAGGTTTGGTAGATTATCGCAAACTTAACGTAGCTGAACCTATTGCTTTGGGAATAGAGGCCACCGGGTACAGTATATTAAGCGATTTAATTAAGATTGGTGCCATTGCCGGTTTAAGTTCGGTTATGTTGGTGATGTTGCTGGGGCAGCCCCGCATCTTCTTCTCTATGTCGCGTGATGGCCTTATTCCGAAGATATTTGGTAAAATTCATCCCCGCTTCCAAACGCCTTACATCAGTTCTATCCTAATCGGGGTAGTTTGTGCCATTACAGCGGGCGCCCTGCCCATTGCCCAGTTAGGCGAAATGACTTCTATTGGGACTTTACTGGCGTTTGTAATCGTATGC
>JAQBNV010000025.1 GCA_028288395.1 Adhaeribacter sp.
ATCCTGTATTACTTTTCATCGTTTAAGGCTGCTTTACACGTTAAGTTTATTTAGAATAATAGATTTCCAAAATCGAAGTAAAATATATTAAGTTACTCGTTTGCTTATACGTGAAGTACCCAAACAATCGTTGTACCCCTAAACTTTAATCTTAATTAAAAACCGTTACGACTACGCACAAGGAGAATATTTATTATTTGCCAGCTTAGTGGAAATGGAAGCTAAATTTATGAGGGAATATATTGAGTGGCCGGAATTCGAAAAAGTTGATATCCGCGCAGGCACCATTGTGGATGTGCAGGATTTCAAGGAGGCCCGCCGGCCGGCTTACAAAATTAAAGTAGATTTGGGCCCGGAACTAGGCATAAAAAAATCGAGTGCGCAACTAACGGTAAACTATACGAAAGAAGCTTTATTGGGGCAGCAGGTTATTTGCGTGGTAAATTTTAAACCTAAACAAATAGCAAATTTCATATCCGAAATACTTATTACCGGCTTTCCGGATGCAAATCAAGCGATAATATTAGCCCAACCGGCCGTGCCGATACCTAATGGCGGTAAATTATTTTGATACTCTTAACGAATCTTTGGGCTTATCAAATTCTACTTCCTGCACGGTAAGGCTGTCGATAACTTTTTCGTAGATTTTATCCAGCTCACTTACGTTTTGCAGATAGTAATCATAACTTTTATAAAATTCTGCCTGACTGATGCCGTGTTTTTTTAGTATCCGGCCCTGCAATTCTTTGTAATAAACCGCGCCGGTATCCAGCATAATTCCCATTCGTTCGATGCGGGCTTCGGCAACGTGTAAATCAAATAATATTCCGGTCATTTTCTTTTCCGGTATTAATTTTGGTGGCGGCGGACTAAGCGGGGAAGTACAGGCATAAAAGAGTAAACCGGCAGCAAGAATTAAGAAAGCTTTTTTCACGGGGGAAAATTAAAGATTTAGTTTTACTTTTAAAATAATAACGCGCCCGGCATCCGAAAGTATGAAAGAGTTAATTAAAAAATTGCAGAAGTACGAAATCCGGATCCGCAAGGTAATCAATGATCAGATGCACGGTGACTTTCATTCGGTTTTTAAAGGTACGGGCCTGGAATTTGACGACGTGCGGGCTTACCAGTACGGCGATGACGTGCGGGCCATCGACTGGAACGTATCGGCCAAAGGCCACGGCACCTTTATAAAAACCTACCGGGAAGAGAAAGAACAATCGGTTTTCCTGATTCTGGATGTAAGCGCCTCGCAGGCCATTGGTACCTGCGGTCAGCAAAAGATAGATGTGGGTAAAGAAATCTGCGGCGTACTGGCCCTGGCGGCGGCCCGGCAAACCAGCCAGATTGGCATGCTGTGCATCAGCGACCAGAAAGAAAAATATATTAAACCCGGCCGGGGCAACGATCACGCTTTTTCGATGATAAAAGCTTTGTTTGATTTAAAGCCGGCTTCCCAAAAAACCGACCTGGCCGGCGGCATAAAATTAGCCTTAAACTTGATTAAGCGCCGCAGCCTTATTTTATTAATTTCGGATTTTATAGATATTAATTATGAACGCGAAATGGGCATGCTGGCCCGCAAACACGATTTGGTTGTAATTCAGTTAATGGACAAGCGGGAAAAGAAGCTTCCGGCGATGGGTATTATTCCGTTGCTCGACAAAGAAACCGGCCGGACGGTATGGGTTAATACCTCTTCGGCGCAATTTCAGGAAACCTATTTGGCCACCACCGAAGGAAATCAGGAGAAAATTGCTAAGATTTGCCGGAAACATCAGGCCAACAACCTGACCATTTACACCGATGATGATTATGTGCCGCAACTGGTTAATTTGTTCAGGCTCCGGAATAAAATCAGGAAAAGTGTTTAAAACCTTGCTGCTCCAGCTCTGCTTATTGCCCTTTATAGGGTGGGCGCAAAATTCACATGCTCCCGATGACCGCCCGCAGGGAATATTCCAGGACGACACGGTTAAATTAGGCCAGGAGCTGAAGTATCTTTTTTATTACCGGCACCGCCCTAACGACGAAATTATTTTTCCGGATTCGACTTTTAATTTTTCTCCGTTCGAATACGTGAGCCGGCAATATTTTCCGACCCGCACGGTCAATGGCTGGAGCCTTGATAGCGCCGTCTATATATTCCGCACTTTTAGCATCGACCCGGTACAAACGCTGGCGCTCCCGGTTTTTGCCCTCCAGAACCAGGACACAATTACGGTTTCGTCCCAACCCGCCGAAGTGTACCTGCAGCAACTGGTAAAAGGGCCGATAGAAGCAGCGCAATTAAAGGACCAGACAGCGCTCGTACCTATTCCCGAACGTTTTAATTTTGCTTATTGGCTGATTGCTTCCGGCGTATTGGTTTTGCTAACGGTACTCATCTGGATATTATTCGGCCAGAAAATTATAACCCAATACCGCCTTTATGTGCTGCGAAAAGCGCACCAGGCATTTATAAATAAATTCAATATTTTCATCGACCGGTTTAACAAATCAGAATCGTTACAGATTGTAGAGCAAGCGATTACGCTTTGGAAAAATTATTTAACTGGCCTGGAAGGCAATGCCATCAATAGTTTTACCACAAAAGAAATAGCGGCTTATTACAACGACGACGAAGACGTAACTACCGCCTTGCGCCTATTCGATAAAGCGATTTACGGCAATATTGTTTCGGATAAATCTTCCGAGACCATCATCGCTTTTTTCTTGCTCCACCATTTTGCCGATCGGCGTTATGAATTTGTGAAAAAAATAATTAAACATGCTGGCACCCCTGAAAACGTTGTTCAACTGGTTTGATCTGGATTGGTTTCGGGTTAGTACCTTTAAATCCTTTGAATGGGTGGAGCCGGTATTCCTGTATTTTATACCGGCGGTACCGCTGCTTTTTGTATTAAGGTGGCTTATCTCGTTAAATGCCCGCCGGCAACTCGAGGTTGCATTTTTTAAAGGCAATATTTCGTGGCACTGGAGCAGTATTTTACGGTTTATTCCGGACCTGTATCTCATGGCTTTTGTGATGCTGGTGCTGGTAGCCCTGGCCCGGCCGCAACGAACCGACGAACGGGTAAATCAGTACACCGAAGGCATTGACCTGATGCTGGTACTGGATACCTCCGGCTCGATGGAACTGAAGGACTTTAAACCAAACCGGCTCGAAGCTGCCAAAGAAGTGGCACTCAATTTTATTAACGGCCGCACCCACGATCGCATTGGTCTGGTGGTTTTTGCCGGGTATGCCTATTCGCTTACCCCCCTCACTACCGACTACGACTTGCTCCGGGAAAATATTAAATCCATTAAGCTGGGTTTAATTGCGAACGACGGCACGGCCATTGGCAGCGCCCTGGCAGTAGCCATTAACCGCATGCGCGAATCCTCGGCTAAATCTAAAGTTTGCATCTTAATCAGCGATGGCGAAAATACGGCGGGAAATATTGATCCGGCTACCGCTGCCAAACTAGCCTACGGCTTTAATATTAAAATATATGCCATTGGCATTGGTAAAAACGGCGTAGTACCGGTGACACAAAATAATGGAAGGATAAATTATGTACAAACCAGGTTAGACGAAGCCACCCTCCGGGAGATCGCCCATACGGCCAATGGCGCTTTTTACCAGGCATCAAATAAAAATGCTTTAAATTCAGTATTTAAGAAAATCGATCAACTGGAGAAAGCCGAAATCAAAGAATCACGCTTCCGGAACACCCACGATTATTACCAGGTTTACCTTAAGTGGGCCATCCTGCTTTTTTTAACCTGGCTATTTCTTAAAAATACTTACCTGGCCAATGCCCTGGAAGATTAGATTAACGTGAAAGGTGGTACGTTATACGTGGTACGTGGTAAGTTTTGAGTTGTAAAGTCAAGATTTTGCCCGGTAGTGGTAAGCCTGCTAAAACAACTAATTCTAATTAAAACCTTCATATTTGCGGAAGTTCTAAAGGTTAAAAGGTAGAATTAAAAATTATAGTTTAATTTTCAGCGTACTATTTTTAAACACTATTTTTCTTCTTTTAAAATCAGAAATTAATATATAATTTCAAACATACCACGTAAAACGTACCACACAAAACAACATGGCTATTGCGCAAAATATTAATCATTTCCAGGATAAGCTTAAAAATAGCGGTTGCCGGCTGATTGCCGTTTCTAAAACACAACCCTACGAAGCCATCATGGATGCTTACAACGCAGGCCAGCGGGTGTTCGGCGAGAATAAGGTTCAGGAGATGGTGGCCAAGCAGGAAACATTGCCAAAGGATATCGAATGGCATTTAATCGGTCACCTGCAACGAAATAAAGTTAAATATATTGCGCCTTTCGTGCACACCATTCAATCAGTAGACAGCCTTAAGTTATTACAGGAAATAGAAAAACAAGCGATTAGATACGACCGCCCCATCAATTGCCTGCTCCAGATTTACATTGCTGAAGAAGAAACCAAATTTGGCTTGTCGGCCGCTGAAGCAAAAGAAATATTAGCCTCTCCTGAATTCAAGGCGATGGAGCGGGTGCAAATAACCGGCGTAATGGGCATTGCCACCAATACCACTTCCACCACCCAGCTCCGCAAAGAATTCCGTTTTCTAAAAAATCTTTTCGAAGAATTAAAAAAGGATTTTTTTCAACAGGAGGCCACTTTTAAAGAAATATCGATGGGGATGAGTAGCGATTACGAGCTGGCTTTGGCCGAAGGCAGTACCATGATTCGGGTAGGAAGTTCTATCTTTGGGGCCAGGAATTATCAGGTATAAAACATGTCGCACAGAAATATATTAGTAGCCGGGGCGCTAATTGGGGCTTTGGGGGTTATGATTGGGGCTTTCGGGGCGCACGGCCTGGCCGGATTATTAGAAGCGCATAACCGGGTTGATACTTTTGAAACGGCAGTAAAATACCACATGTACCACGCCCTGGCTTTGCTACTTACCGGAACCCTGCTATTTCATATACCAGCCAAACCCCTACGGCTGGCGGGTTTATTTTTTATCATCGGTATCCTTATATTTTCCGGGTCGTTGTATATTCTCTGCCTCACCAATATTTCGTGGCTGGGTGCCATTACGCCCATTGGCGGAGTATTTCTTATTGCGGGTTGGCTCAGTTTAGGTCACGGCATTTTCCATTCCTGGCCCGGCAAGGTGGTCTGATAAAGGCTATCATAAAAGATCCAATTAGAGTATAATTAACAAATCACCCCTAATCCCTTCCAGATATCTGAAACTGCGCATAAAGTAAAAGCAATTTATACCATCTAGTAGGAAGAGTTTTCCATAGTTGAAGAAAGTTGAGATTAAATGGGAAGGGTAAAGAAAATTATAGTACCTCGATTGATTTAGGCCACGAATCGCACTTTGTTAGTTGAATTAAGCTGCCATCTGATAAAGGTTAACAGGCTTATTTCGGTTTATTCCCTGGTGGGGCTTCTGGTTGTACTTATCTATCCATTGGCTAATGCCCTGATACAAGGTGATGCCATCATCAGCCGGGTTCAGGTAAATATGCTGGTATTTAATCGTGCGCCAAAATCTTTCGATGTAAATATTATCCAAAGCCCTGCCTTTGCCATCCATACTGATTCTAATCTGCTCCTCTTTGAGGTAATCTACATACTGCTGACAAGTAAACTGGCTACCCTGGTCGCTGTTGACTATCTCTGGCTTACCATGCTCCACCACCGCTGCTTTGAGCACCTGCAGGCTGGCCTCGGCATCCAGCGTATTAGACAAGCCCCAGCCGACAATATAACGGCTATGTATATCAATCACAGCCGTCAGGTACATGAATCCTTTGGCCAGGGGAACATAGGTGATATCGATGGCCCACACCTGATTTACCCGTTCTACTTTCAAGTTCCGCAGCAAGTAAGGATAAATGTACTTTCTGTCTCCTAACTGCGTCAAATGCTTTCTGGGGTAAATAGGTCGTATGTTGGCCAGACGCATCAATCTTCTTACCCGTTCGTAACCCGCTTTATAGCCTTTATCTTCCAGCATGGACTGCATCGTCAGCACCCCGGCCGTTGGTTCTTCTAGTATATGCGCATCCAGGAGTTGCATCATCGCTAAGTTCGTTGCATTTTCCTGTTTGGGTACATAATAGAAAGAAGCCCGGCAAATCGAGAGCAGGTTGCATTGCTGGCGGATGCTCAATTTATCCTTAGGACTTACCAGCAATTTGCGCTCAGTTATAGTCCGCGCTTCTTCAAGCTTTTTTTTAGAAAGTCCCGCTCCATCTCCAACTGCCCAATCTTGGCATAGAGCGCTTCCAGGTTTATCGCTTCTTCTTTTTCTTTCCCTACCGCCCCAGCGAATACCAACTGGGAGTTCTCCACAAACTCCTGCTTCCACTGCGATATCTGGTTAGGGTGTAGCTGAAACTTCTCGGCTAAGGCCGCTAATGTTTGCCGCTCTTTTAGTGCTTCTAAAGCTACTTGTGCCTTGAAGGCCGCTGTAAATTTCCTCCGTACTTTTTTCATCTTTGCCACTTTTTTAAGTT
>JAQBNV010000219.1 GCA_028288395.1 Adhaeribacter sp.
GATACCAGGGCTTACCATTCCTGTTAAAGTTTTCGCTTATTGATTTTATCTTATAGCTTAGGTAAATAAATCTTTTATCAGAATTAACTACCGATATAGGATTTACTACTGGCTATTTATATCTTATTATATATACTGTGTTAGACGAAAAAAAATTTGTGGAGGTAAAGAAAATATTTACCGCCTATCTGGAAAGCAAGGGCCTGCGGAAAACGCCGGAGCGCTATGCTATTCTGGAAGAAATATATTCCCGTTCGGGGCACTTTGATGTAGAGTCGCTTTACATCAGCATGAAAAATAAAAATTACCAGGTTAGCCGCGCCACTGTTTATAATACCCTTGATTTACTCGTAGAAAATGACCTGGTAAGTAAGCATCAGTTTGGGCGTAACCTGGCGCAATACGAAAAATCCTACGGTTATCGGCAGCACGACCACGTTATTTGCACGGAGTGCCATAAAGTAGTGGAGTTTTGCGACCCCCGTATTCACAATATTCAGACAATGGTGGGCGAACTATTAAATTTTCATATCTTGCACCATTCATTAAACCTATACGGTATTTGCGGCGATTGCCGGTCTAAAAACAGTACCGCCACTTTATGAACCTGACACATTCTTTAGCAGATAATATTTTGTTTGCCCGCCTGCAAGGCGATTTAATCGGAAGTCCTGATTCGCAGCAACTCGTTGAGGTAGTAAATCAGAGCATTAACGACTCGGTTGTTCTGGGAGCCATTGATCTTTCAAAAGTTCGGTTTATAAATAGCAGCGGTATTGGGGTACTGGTTTCCTTGCTTACCAAATTCCGGAACAGGGGTGGTGAAATGGTTCTCATCAATCCTTCCGAGCATATCCGGAAACTTCTTATCATAACCAAGCTTAACGCCATTTTCACGGTAACCGAAGATGATGCGCAGGCTGCTAATATTTTAAAAGAATCTAAATAACATAATGGCAGTAGATATTTTAGTAGGCCTTCAGTGGGGTGACGAAGGTAAAGGAAAAATTGTGGACGTTCTGGCACCGACCTATGACATTGTTGCGCGTTTTCAAGGTGGTCCCAATGCCGGGCATACCCTGGAGTTTGGTGGTACCAAACACGTGTTACACCAAATACCTTCCGGTATTTTTCACGAGCATATTATCAATATTATAGGTAATGGCGTAGTATTGGACCCGGTTATTTTCCGGACGGAAATGGAAAAGCTGACCGCCCGGGGCATTGATGGTTCTAAAAATTTATACATTTCCCGCAAAGCTCAGTTAATTCTGCCTTCGCATAAATATATCGACCGGGTACAGGAAGAAGCATTAGGCGAAAATAAAATTGGCTCTACCCTTAAAGGTATTGGCCCCACTTATCAGGATAAAATTGGGCGCTTTGGCTTGCGGGTAGGCGATATTACCTCTCCAGATTTTAAAGAAAAATATAATACCGTAATCCAGCGGCACCAGAAGATAGTTGGCTTTTACGGGAGAACCCTCGAGATTACCGAAGCCGAGAAAGACTTTTTTGATGCAGTTGAATATTTGCGCACCTTAAAACTGGTGGATAGCGAATATATGATTAACGAAGCCATTGCCAACGGTAAAAAAATATTGGCCGAAGGCGCCCAAGGCTCTTTGCTTGATATCGATTTTGGAACTTATCCGTTTGTAACTTCCTCCAATACCTTGGTAGCTGGCGCTTGTACCGGTTTGGGCGTAGCTCCCCGGCACATAGGGGAAGTGTACGGAATATTTAAAGCATACTGCACCCGGGTTGGCAGCGGGCCGTTCCCAACGGAGTTAGAAGATGCAACCGGCGAACGTATTCGCAAAGCAGGCAATGAGTTTGGTTCTACCACCGGGCGGCCCCGGCGCTGTGGCTGGATTGACCTGCCAACGTTAAAATATTCCATCATGCTAAATGGGGTAACCCAATTAAATATGATGAAAGCCGATGTGCTGGATGATTTTGAAGAGATACAGGTTTGTACTCATTATAAATTGCCAAATGGCGAATTAACAGATAAACTTCCGTACCAGTTTGTACCGGAAGAACTAATACCGGTATACACCGCCATGCCAGGCTGGAAAACCAGTTCCAAAGAAGTAGAGAAGTATAGCGAATTACCAAAAGAATTTATCTCGTATCTACACTTCCTGGAAGAGCACCTGCAGGTAGAAATAAAAATAGTAAGTGTAGGCCCCGACAGAGTAAGTACCCTGCATAAATAATTAAGCAGATATCAACCAAATAGATTAAAAACAAAAGGGCGCCGCTTAGGCGTCCTTTTGCATTGGAACTATTGTTCAGTCAAGTTTCAATTGCAGGGTAAAGCTGTTTCAATTTTACCCGAGCCTCTTTGGTAGTAAATTGCCAGTTAACTTTTTTCTGCTTTCGCTGGCGGTACCAGTTGTTTACCTGCTGCTCCAGGGTTTCTTTATCGGCTACTCTTTCCTTGAGGCCTTGACGGGTAAGTACGCTGAGTTCACACTCAGCAATGTTGAGCCAGGAGCCATGCTTAGGCGTACGCACCAGTTCCAGCTTTTGGATAATACGCCGGGCTCTTTCCGGGGCATAAACCTCATAGAGAGCGGAGCGTTTATGAGCACTTAGGTTATCTTCCACTAAAGTGATTTTTTGTGCATTGGGGTACATTTCTTCTACTATATGGGCAATTACTTTGGCATAGGTTTGGCTGCTGTGGTCTTCTTCTATTAACACCTCTCTTCGCCCGGCCAATGCTTCAACAATCATATACATATCCACCACCCCTTGCCGCTGGTATTCATAATCTTGATAGCTCTGTCCTTTGCGGTCAGTGAACGTTTTATACACCTGGCTTATGAGTTGCTTAGGCGACTCGTCTAGGTTTACCACTGGATGATTAGCATCGTAAGGCCGCTCATATACATCCAGCACCGCTTCCATGGCACAAATAAAGTCGGCCCCTGGCTGGGATATGACCCACGACTTTACCCGCCAGGGCTTCAGCTCGTTTTTTTTAGCAGTTGCCGTACGCTCTCATGGCTGATGTGTTCCACATACTCCAGGGCCACCTCTGCTCTGCCAGCAGGCGCAGCGTCCACTGCTGGTATCCGCTGGGTGGCTCACTGCAGCGCAAGGCTATTAGCTGGGCTTCTACCCGGCCATCTAACCGCTTTTCCGGTACTGGCTCCCTTTTCTTGCCTTGCAGGGCCGTTTCAAACCCTTCTTCCACAAACCGTCGGCGCAGCCGCTCTACGGTCGACACGCTCACCCCATAACACTGGCTAATCCGCTCATCCGGCCAGTGTTTATCGCCCTTCTTATCAGCGGCTAGCAAAACATAGCTCCGCTTTACCTGTGCCGATTTGTTAGAACGACACTTGATTACTTCGGCTAATCTT
>JAQBNV010000238.1 GCA_028288395.1 Adhaeribacter sp.
TCAGCATTCTTTCGGATTCGGAGAAGTTCAGGGTTTGGGCGCCGTCGGAGGCGGCTTCTTCCGGCTTTTCGTGGGTTTCGTAGATAATGCCGTCGGCCCCGGCCATGACGGCGGCCAAGGCCATGGGCTCAATATATTCCCGGATGCCAATGCCGTGCGACGGATCCACAATAACGGGTAGATGGGTTTTATCTTTTAAAATCGGGATGGCATTTAAATCAAGGGTGTTGCGGCTGGCCGTTTCGTAGGTGCGAATACCGCGTTCGCATAAAATCAGCTTTTCGTTGCCGCCCGAAAATACGTATTCCGCCGAATACAACAGCTCGTCGATGGTGCCGGAAATGCCCCGCTTTATCATCACCGGCTTGTCTACTTTACCCAGCTCATCCAGTAAATTAAAGTTCTGGGTATTGCGCGCCCCTACCTGGAAAATATCCACATAATCCAGCATCGGCGCAATCTGGGAAACCTGCATTACCTCCGTAATAATTTTAATGCCGTTTTCACGGCACATGCGGTAAAACAACTTCAGGCCATCTATACCCAACCCCCGGAAAGAATACGGCGAACTCCGGGGTTTGAACACCCCGCCCCGCATGATTTGAATATTATTTGCTTTTAAATGGTCGATGGTTTTCTGGATCTGCGCTTCATCTTCGATGGAGCAGGGCCCGGCCATTAAGGCAAAATTGCCTTGTTTTATTTCCAAGCCATCGCCTAAATTCACCACCGACGGATTCACTTTCCACTTCCGCGATACCAGCTTATAATCATCCGAAACCCGGTGCAAATCTTTAATGCCGGGCATCTGCCCGATGGTCCGGATATCGAATTCACTTTTACCAATACCAATTAAATAATTGCCGCACTGGGTTTTAACCTCTGTTGCTTTGTATTTAACCGACTTCAATTTAGAAATAATGGCCAGCTTTTCCTCCTCGCGGATGCCGGCTTGTAACTGGATGATCATGGTTGTGGTTAGCTGTTAGCGAATAGCGTTTAGCAATTGGCGTTTAGGGATGTGGAAATATTTGAGGCCTTTGGCTTAAGCCGGCATTTTTTAGGCAATCTTCCGGCTGAAATAGGACGGCAGGTGAAACAAAACTGATTTCCGGCCGAAAGACTGCTTAAGATTATTTAAACAGATTCAGGCCGAAACTGCTTCGGGCGCTTTAACTTCCCGGATAAACCCCCGGATGTTTTCTTCCAGATTCTCAGGCTGTTGAATAATTTTAATAAAAGCGCTACCGATAATCGCGCCTTCGGCATATTTACAGGCCAGTTGGAAAGATGAGCGGTCCGAAATACCAAAACCAATTAACTTGGGATTCTTCAGGTTCAGGTCCTGTATCCGCTGGAAATATTGGACCTGTTTCGCATCACCGCCCACTTTATTCCCGGTGGTGCTCGCCGACGAAACCAGGTAAATAAACGAATTGGTTAAGGCGTCTATTTTGCGAATCCGGTCTTCAGAGGTTTGGGGCGTCACCAGAAAGATAACGCTCAGGTTGTATTTCAAAAACAGCGGCTGGTATTCTTCTTCGTATTCGTGCAGGGGCATATCCGGCAAAATAAAACCGTCTACTCCTACCCGTGCGGCTTCCTCGCAGAATCGCTCAATGCCGAATTGCAGCACCGGGTTCAGGTAGCCCATCAGCACAATAGGTACTTCTAATTCGGGCCGGACTGCTTCTATCTGGCTGAATAGTTTCTTAATAGACATGCCGTTGCGCAAGGCCACCGTATTGCTTTGCTGAATGGTTGGTCCATCGGCCAGGGGATCGGAATAAGGCATGCCTATCTCCACTATGTCGGCGCCGGCAGCCTCCAGGGTTTTAAGCACCACGCCGGTACTTTCCAGTTCCGGAAAACCAGCCGTAAAATATACATTCAGGAGGTTCTCACGCTTCTCCCGGAATAATTTAGTTAGTCTGTTCTCCATGGGGTTTTTCAATGTTATCGAGGTAATTAATAATGGTAGCTAAATCTTTGTCGCCGCGTCCCGACAGGTTCAGCACCACGACATCGGTGGGCTTCAGTTCCATGCGGTGCAGGGCGGCCAGGGCATGCGCCGATTCAATGGCCGGAATAATTCCTTCGAGGCGGCTGAGCATGACCACGCCTTCCATGGCTTCGTTATCGGTGATGCTGTAGAACTTGGCGCGGCCAGTTTCCCAGAGGTGCGCGTGCATCGGCCCGATGCCAGGGTAATCCAGACCAGCCGAAATAGAATGGGGCTCCACTATCTGTCCGTCATCGGTTTGCATGAGCAGGGTTTTGCTGCCGTGAATAATACCCAAGGTACCCAACACCGAAGTAGCAGCCGAAAAGCCGGTATCCACCCCGTGTCCGGCAGCTTCCACAGCTACTAATTTCACCTCCGGTTCATCCAGGAAATGGTAAAAAGCGCCGGCCGCATTACTACCGCCGCCTACGCAGGCTACTACATAATCGGGATTGGCGCGGCCTTCTTTCTCCAGCAACTGTTGCTTCACCTCTTCGCTGATAACGGACTGAAAACGAGCTACCATATCGGGGTATGGGTGCGGTCCTACCACGGAACCAATAATGTAATGGGTATCTTCCGGGTTGCTGATCCAATCCCGAATGGCTTCGTTCGTAGCGTCTTTCAGGGTCTGACTGCCGGAGGTTACCGGCACCACGGTGGCTCCTAATAATTGCATCCGTGCCACGTTGGGCTTCTGCCGCTCGGTATCTATTTTGCCCATGTAAACCACGCACTCCAGACCCGCTAAAGCACACACGGTAGCGGTTGCCACCCCGTGCTGGCCGGCGCCGGTTTCGGCAATAATCCGGGTTTTGCCCAGGCGCTTGGCCAGTAATATTTGCCCAACGGTGTTGTTTATTTTGTGCGCGCCGGTATGGGCCAGGTCTTCGCGCTTCAGGTATATTTTGGCGTTAAACTTTTCGGATAACCGCTTGGCCCAGTACAAAGGCGTCGGCCGGCCGACATAATCGCGTAACAAACCCTGCAGTTCTTCCTGAAAGGCGGGCTCGTAAATTATTTCTAAATATTTCTGCCGCAACTCCTCCACGTTGGGGTACAGCATTTCGGGAATATAGGCGCCGCCGTAATTGCCGTAGTAACCGCGCTCATCAACTGAATATTTCATCTTGCTTTTTATTTTAGTTAGATGCCTGCTACCAACATCCTTAATTATTTTATTAGATTTCTGCCCTTACCCGTGAATTATATATTTGCCAGATTATCAAATAATATTTAAACTGCCAATATTTATTCTTCCCGGATTTGCCGGAAAAACGCTTCTACCTTATTACGGTCTTTCAGAGCCGGACTAATTTCGAACCGGCTGTTTATATCGATGCCCTTTAATAAAGGCAAATCTATACTTTTTATCTGCGCCGCATGCTCCAAATCAATACCGCCACTCAGGAAAAAAGGGGTATTGCCGGTGTAATTTTTCAGAATACCCCAGTTAAACCGCACGCCATTGCCGCCGTATTCCTGGCCATTGGTATCGAACAGGAAATAATGGCAAGTGTTTTCGTAAGCCCGGAGTTGGTTAAAATCGAAAGCATCATCCACCGAAAAGGCTTTTAAGACTACCAGGCCGGCTGCTTTCAACTGCCGGCACAAATCTGGTGCTTCGTGACCATGCAGCTGTACCGCCTCCAGGTTATATTTTTTAACAACAACCAGAATTTGCGCTGCCGGTTCGTTTACAAAAACCCCTACTTTTTGGGTCGAAGCCGGGATAGCCGCCAATGTCTCTTGCGAAAGCTCCTCTCCCACGTAGCGCGCCGATTTGGGGTAAAAAATAAAGCCCAGGTAATCGGGTTGCAAAGCCACCACTGCCTGAATATTTTCCAGCTGCCGCATGCCGCATACTTTCAGTTGCAGCGCTGTATTCTGGGGAGCGGGGTTGGCAGGGGCCTTCATTGATTAAACGGCTGTGGTTGGTTGTAAGGCCTGAATAAAATCGGCGCATGCTTTCTCAGGCCGGCTGGTTTTCATGAAAGCTTCGCCCATCAAAAAGCCACGGAATCCGTATTGTCGCAGTTCCTGAATAGTTTCGGGTTTACCAATCCCACTCTCCGATACTTTAATGAACGAATCCGGAATGAGGGCCGCCAGTTCTTTGGAGGTTTCGATGCTGACACTAAAGTCTTTCAGGTTGCGGTTGTTAACGCCAATCGCATCTACCGCATCGCTCATGGTGCGTTCCAGTTCTTCGCGGTCGTGTACCTCCAGCAATATTTCCAAACCAAGCGAGCGGGCAAAGGCGGCTAGCTGGTTTAATTTAGGGGTTTCCAATATGCCCGCAATCAATAATATTACATCGGCACCTATTGATTTTGCTTCCACAATCTGGTATTCGTCAATAATAAAGTCTTTGCGCAGAATGGGGCAGAAATTAAACTTGCGGGCAATTGTCAAATCCTCATTTTTACCGCCGAAGAAATGCTGATCCGTGAGTACCGACAGCGCAGAGGCGCCCGCCTGCATGTAGCCGATTGTGGTTTTCTCGACGGAGGCATGGGCATTAATCACCCCCAAAGAAGGCGACTTCCGCTTGAATTCGGCAATAATGCCATTCAGGTCCGGCCGTTGCAGGTATTTTTTGAAGGATACCGGCTGCGTTTCGAAATAAATGCTTCTTTCCAGTAATTTAACCGGTACAATGCTTTTCCGATCGGCTACCTCGGTTACTTTATGTGCTGCAATCTGTTCTAAAATATTCATTTTTATTTCTAATCTTTCGCCAGAAGTTATTAAAGCTTCGGTTACGCTATTGGATGTATTGCGACAACTCTCAAGTGGCTCTTTACAATAACTTTAGGATGGATAACGCCCGAAAAATCGAACATCGGGCAACTGAATGTTAAGCTATCAACTTTTTAAAGGCATTTAATGCTTTGCCAGCTTCCAGCGATTCCCGGGCTTCGGCTAAGGCTTCCGGAATAGTTAATTTAGGATTAGCACAGAAAATAGCCAGACCGGCGTTGGCCAATACCACATTCTTCTGGGTTTCGGTACCGCTGTTTTCTAAAACCCGCTTGAAAATTACGGCCGATTCTTCGATGGTGCCGCCGCCAGCCAACTCGGCTTGTTTAACCGTTTTAAAGCCCAACGCTTCGGGCGTTAGCAAATGTTCTCCTTCAGCCATCACCATTTTAAACGGCGAGGTCAAAGATATTTCGTCGTAGCCGTCGAGCGAATGCAGAATTACGTACCGTTTTGGGGTTTGCTGGTACAGGTAATTATATAAGCGCAGTAACTCCAGGTTAAACACGCCCACCAGCTGAAAATTAGGTAGCGCCGGGTTAACCATGGGGCCCAGAATATTGAAAAAAGTTTTAAGGCCCAGCTCTTTTCGGATAGGTCCGAAATTTTTCATGGCCGGGTGAAAAACCTGGGCGTGCAGAAAACAAATATTCGCTTCGTCGAGCTTGCGGCGCAGGTAATCCGAATCGTTGGTAAACTCGTAACCAAAGTGGGCCATTATATTTGATGATCCGCAGATAGATGACACCCCAAAGTTACCGTGTTTGGCTACTTTATAACCGGCCCCGGCCACCACAAAAGAAGCCAGCGTCGAGATATTAAAAGTATCTTTGCTGTCACCGCCGGTACCACACAAATCAATTACATCGTGGGTACCCAAATCCGGCTTGATGCACATTTCGAGCATGGCATCGCGGAACCCTTCCATTTCGGTAACGGTTACATTGCGCATCAGAAAAACGGTGAGGAAGGCAGCCATTTCGCTTTGGTTAAAACGGCCCTGGCTCAGATCTATTAAAACCTGCTTCGCTGTTTCTTTGGTGAGCGCCTTTTGCTCGATTAAATGAATTAAAATCTCTTTCATAGCAGACAATATTAAATCCAGCTTTTTTTAAGCGTGATAGAGCCTTTCAGCCAGGTGCGCATAATGGTTTCGCCGTGTTCCGTTAATATAGATTCCGGATGGAACTGTACGCCTTTCACATTGAATTCGCGGTGACGCAGCGCCATAATTTGACCCTCGCCATCAATAGCGGTTACTTCCAATTCCTGTGGCATCGTTTGGGCCACCACTACCCAGGAATGATAGCGGGCTGCTTTAAATTCGCTGGGTAATCCCCGGAAAAGTGGTTCGTTTTTAGCGTTTACCTTTATAGTAGTGGCTACGCCGTGCATTGGTTCCGGCAGGTTTAACAGGGTACCGCCAAATGCTTCGGCAATGGCCTGGTGCCCGAGGCAAACACCCAGAATCTTTTTAGTAGGCGCGTACCGCTTAATCAGTTCCGGCATAATGCCGGCCTCATCAGGCACCCCCGGGCCCGGCGACAGGAGAATATTATCGTATTCCTCTACATCATCCAGGGTGATTTTATCGTTCCGGTATACCTCCATCTTCGTTCCATATCCTAGTTTCTTAACCAGATGCACCAGGTTATAGGTAAAGGAATCGTAATTATCCAACACTAATAATTTCATCTTCAATAAATTTATAATTCCGATAAATCAGGAATAAATTTTCTTCTAAATATCGGCTGCCATTACTAAGGCTTTGCGGAGGGCCGCCAATTTATGGTTCACTTCGTTAAGTTCCGATTCCATCACCGATTTGGCTACCACGCCGGCACCGGCTTGGTAATACAGGCGGTTTTGGACGCTCATAAAAGAACGAATCATAATGGCATGGTTAAAATCGCCATTGAACCCGATAAAACCAATGCAACCACCATAGTAACCCCGGCCCGTTGGTTCCAGTTCATCAATAATGGTCATGGCTTTATATTTGGGAGCGCCGGATAAGGTGCCGGCCGGAAAAGTATCGGCTACCATTAGCATGGGCGCTACCTCTTTGGCCCGGGTACTGGTAACTTTAGATACCAGGTGAATGACGTGGGAATAATATTGCACTTCTTTAAAAACATCCACATTTACATCTTCGCCGTGCCGGCTCAGGTCGTTGCGGGCTAAATCTACCAGCATCACATGTTCGGCATTTTCTTTGGGATCTTCGTAGAGTTTGCGGGCCAGTTCGGCATCTTTGGCATCGTCGCCGGTGCGCCGGAAAGTGCCGGCAATCGGAAAAATACTGGCTTTATTATTTTTTAATAATATCTGGGCTTCGGGCGAAGATCCGAATATTTTAAAATTGCCGTAATCAAAATAAAACAGATAAGGCGAAGGATTGATAGAGCGCAGGGCCCGGTAGACATTAAATTCATCGCCTTTAAAACCTTGCGAAAATCGCCGGGACAACACAATCTGGAACACATTGCCCAATTTGCAATGCTCCTGTCCTTTGGCCAGTACCTTTAAGAAACTTTCGTCGGTAAAATTAGAATCTTCGTCGTGGTTGGCTTTAAAAGAGAAAGAAGGAATATTTTTGTTGCGGATAAGGGCCTCCAGGTTAGCCAGGTCTTTCCCATCGGTTTTATCATTCAGGCTATGCTCGAAAATATATAGATCATTTTTAAAATGATCCACTACTATAACATAGCGGTAGAGTCTATAGTAGATTTCGGGTAACCCAGGATTGGCCGTTTCTTTTGGCCGGAATTGAATATCTTCGAAATAGGTCACGGCATCGTAAGCCATGTAACCGAACAAACCGTTATTTACAAAATTAAAGTCGTGATCTTTAACGAAAAAGCTGTTAACAAAATCCTGCAGGTGTTGTACAGCCTCGCGGCGGTTAGATAAAGTGACCTGCTGTGTGGTACCATCCGGATAATACTCACTAATAAGCCCGTCTTTCAATTCGAAGCCCCCGATTGGCTCACAGCAGATATAAGAAAAACTGTTTTCGTGGCCATGATAGTCAGAGCTTTCGAGTAAGATGCAGTTCTGGTATTTATCACGTAATTGTAAATAAATACCAACCGGCGTAACGGTATCGGCCAGCAAATGTTTGTGAAAAGTATAAAGTTTAAACTTATCCATTTAAGAAAGATTTGCAAAAGTATTAAAACAAAAAAGCCCAAGTGAACTTGGGCTTTCTTTTATACGCTATGATAAAATTACAGGTATGCCGGGTTCACTTCTAGTTTTCTAAAAGGTGCCACCAACCAGCAGTTTGTAATGTTATGTTCTTCATTATGTCGCAAATATAAAGGTGGTTTTGATTTATCCAAAATATTTTAATTTAAAATTAAATTAAGTTAAGTATTCTTCGCACACCAGATAACTTAAATAAACCTTTTAAGCAGCACTTTTAGGATTTTTTTCCCGCCAGAATTAGGAATTTCGGCTTCAGGCGAACTGGTGTCCTGCTTAGTTGTAAAAGATCAGGCGCGTATGTTTTGCCTGATTAGCTGATTAATTTACCCTCCAGCACCGGCCTTACTCCTGCCCGGCCGGGGGATTTTACCGCAATGCTGTTTTTGAACGACAATCGCACCGTATCGTTTTTAAAATGACAGGTAACCTGGTCGGAATGCGGCGTATCGTAAAATGCCCAAGTCATTACAAATGTTTCGGGGTCCTGCCACGTACCAAAAGCTGCCACTTTTAACTTGGCATCCTCTAACGGATTTCTTAGCGGAATAAATTTTGGCGGATTACCAGGCATATGGGTCTGGCCTTTAACCCATTTCTGAAGCCCACAAATAATAGTATGCTCCCCTTGCTCATCTTTTAAGCTAAACGTGCACGTATTTTTGTCAAAGTTGAAGCTTACACTTTGGGCATTTAAGGTGTTTTCTGCCAGTTTATAGGCTTTACCTGAACTATTGAAGTTCGGAGAAGGCCGGATAGCGTTAATGGCCGGCAGCAGGGTAAGGTTTTTTAATTTTTGCTGAAGCGCTGTTTGGCCTGATTTATTCGGGGGTAGCGGCGCCTTTTCTAAACCCGGCAATAAGTGTTCCCATACCTGGTTCATAATAGCCTGCATGTCGTGGGTTTCACCGGTCATGGCCACCACGGCATCTTGTTCCGGCATTACTATACAGTATTGCCCCATGGCACCATCGGCACGATATGCATTGTGCCGGCACCGCCAGAACTGGTAGCCATAACCCTGGTTCCATTCGTGGGCCGGAGTCTGGGTGGGACTATTGGGAACCTGAAAAGCAGTAGCTTCATCAATCCACCGGGCTGGTAAAAGTTGTTTTCCGTTCCATTTCCCTTTTTGCAGGTAAAACTGACCAAACTTGGCTATATCTTCGGTTTTTAGGCGCAATCCAAAACCACCGGTATTTATACCTGCCGGATCATTTTCCCAGTCGGCTCCGGTGATGTTCAGGGGCTGGAACAGGCGGGGCGTTAAATAATTTAAAACTGTTTTACTGGTAACCCGTTGCAGGATGGCCGAAAGCATATATGTAGCCCCGGTATTGTATAAAAAATAGGTGCCGGGTTCCCGTTCCACCAGTAAAGAGAGAAATGCTTCCGCCCAGCCACCTTCTTTTTGCAGTAATAAAGGCCCCAAGGTATCTTTTTCGTGGCCGGAAGTCATGGTTAGCAAATCTTTCAGGCGCATGGCCGCGAGGTGGGCACTTACCTTTTCGGGTTTCTCTGCCGGAAAAAAGGAAATAACTTTATCTTCGGTTTTTAAAAGCCCCTCGGCAACGGCAAACCCAATCGCCGTAGACGTAAAGCTTTTGCTTAACGAAAAGAGGGTATGGGGCAAATCAGCGTTATAAGGGTCCCACCAGCCTTCGGCAATTACTTTTCCGTGCCGGACCACCATTAAGCTATGTAAACCTAAGTTTTGTTTTTCAGTTGCTTCTACAAAAGCCTGGATATGCGCCGAAGAAAGCCCTTGCAATTCCGGCAGACTGCGCGGAAGAGCACCGGCTTTACTCCCTTCAGCCCATAAATCATGCGGTAGAAAGGGCAAAATACTTATACCCGCCACGCCCACGCTTATATTTTTGAGGAATTTTCTTCGGTCTGCGATCATCTGGATTACCTTTATGAATTAATAATTTAATATACTTTTTTTCTGAAAGCAGTGACCGCTAACAGCAGTTGCCGGATTATAAATATTTTGGCGAATTACGCTTAGGGCAAATAAAAAAACAATCAATTGATTAGCGGGCAATAGCTATTCTGGGAGGCGGCTGGCAAATTTCCTGCTGCTAATCCGGCCTAAAACTATTAAGTTCGCTACCGATACCCGGTCGGCAACTGATTTTGGAGCGTAACGTTTCATTAACCGCAACCAAGTCACCAGGTAAAACCAGGATAAAAAGTCAGAAATTGCCTGTGACGCTGACCTTATAGACCGGACTGGAGAAATAAAGCGATTAAAAATAATCATTCCGGATTATAAATCGGGGTAAACCACAAAAATATAAACCACAAAAAATCATCTGGCAATGTGGGCTTACAGCCCGGCCCGGAAGAAATAATCTGCTATTAAAAAAACATGACTAATATTGAAGCTTGTATATTCGACCTGGACGGGGTTATTGTGGACACAGCCGTTTACCATTTTAAAGCCTGGAAAAACCTGGCCGACGAACTAGGCATTGATTTTACCGAAGAACACAACGAACGGCTGAAAGGTGTTAGCCGGATGCGCTCCCTCGAAATAATTCTCGAAATAGGTTCGCTGGACTTACCGGCAGTTGAAAAGGAAAAACTGGCCTTCCGGAAAAATACAGAATACCTGGAACTAGTAAACCAGATGACAGCGGCCGAAATATTACCGGGAGTAACCACCTTTTTAGCGGACTTAAAGGTCCGGGGAATAAAAATTGCTTTGGGCTCGGCCAGTAAAAATGCCCGCACTATTCTGGAGAAAATCAACTTACTAAATCAGTTCGAAGCAATTGTAGACGGAACTCTGGTGCAAAAAGCCAAACCCGACCCGGAAGTATTTTTGCTGGCTGCGCGTTTGCTGGGCGTTGCCCCCGAACATTGCGTTGTTTTTGAAGATGCCCTGGCCGGCGTAGCGGCCGCCAAAAATGCCGGCATGTATTGCGTTGGCGTAGGGAAACCCGAAATATTATCTCAAGCTGATCAGGTTATTTCCTCTTTTGAAGGTTTTTCCCTGGAGCATATTAAAACAGATATTCCTGCTTAAAACCAAATTTCTCCGAGTCTTTTATATAAGCAATTCGAATAAGAACGGCGTAGCGGCAAGCTTACTTTTTAACTTAAAATCAAAACAATAAAGCTTAAAATGAAGCAATATTTAACGATAAATGAATGGTCTATTATTGAAGATGGCTTTCACCCGGAATATAATAAAATCAGCGAAAGCGTGTGCAGCATTGGCAATGGCCGCATGGGCCAGCGGGCCAACTTCGAAGAAAAATATTCCGGCGAAACCCTGCCGGGCCATTACGTAGCGGGAATTTATTACCCCGATAAAACCCGGGTGGGCTGGTGGAAAAATGGTTACCCCGAATACTTTGCTAAAATATTAAATGCCCCCAGTTGGATTGGCATTGACGTGGAAATTGATGGGGAAGTGCTTGATTTAGCCACTTGCCAGGTGCAGGATTTCCGGCGCGAACTGAACATGCGCGAAGGCTATCTCGAACGCACCTTCCGGGCGCAGCTACCCAGCGGAAAATTGGTTGAAGTATCCTCTTTACGTTTTACCAGTATTGCCGACGACGAATTAGGTGCCATCCGTTATGCCATTATGCCGCTAAATTTCAGCGGTTCCATTACCATGGCTCCTTACCTGGATGCCGGCATCAAAAATGCGGACGCGAATTACGACGAGCGGTTTTGGCTGCCTATCGCGCGGGAAGTAGAAGCGGGTAGCGGCTATATAACTGCCGAAACCAAAAAAACGGCCTTCCAGGTTTGCACCGGCATGCGCCTGCAACTCGAAAAAGACGGGACCGGCGTTGAAACCACTTTAGAATTAATCGAGCGGGAAGATTTTATTAGCAACCGCATTACCGCTCCCGTGGAGGAAGGAGAGCAACTGGTGCTTTATAAATACGCAGCCGTGGTTTCTTCGGAAAATTATGCTAACAATAAATTAATTATTGCCTGTAACCTGGCTCTGGACCGGGCTGTGCAAATTGGGTTTGCCGAAATGCTGAATGCGCAGGCCGCTGTGTGGGCCGAGAAATGGCAGGACAGCGATATTATTATTAAGGGTGATGCTGCGGCCCAGCAGGGCATCCGGTTTAATATTTTTCAACTAAATCAGACTTACACCGGTGAAGACGAGCGCTTAAATATTGGCCCGAAAGGCTTTACCGGTGAAAAATACGGCGGCACGACTTACTGGGACACCGAGGCTTATTGTCTGCCTTTTTACCTCGCCACCGCCGATCAGCAGGTAGCCCGAAATTTACTTGTTTACCGGTACAAGCACCTGCCCAAAGCTATCGAAAATGCCCAGAAGCTAGGCTTTACGGGTGGGGCCGCCCTCTACCCCATGGTTACCATTAACGGAGAGGAATGTCATAACGAGTGGGAAATCACTTTTGAAGAAATTCACCGGAACGGCGCCATAGCCTTTGCCATTTACGATTATATCCGCTACACCGGCGATGCAGAATACTTAAATCAATACGGGCTGGAAGTTTTAGTCGGCATTTCGCGGTTCTGGGCGCAGCGCGTGCATCTATCCAACGAAAAGAACCAGTACGTAATGCTGGGGGTAACCGGGCCAAACGAATATGAAAACAACATAAACAACAACTGGTATACCTCTACTATTGCCACCTGGACCCTGGAATATACCCTATCGGCGCTGCAGCAGGTAAAACAATCGGCGCCGGCGCGTTATGCCGAACTGCGGCAAATTTTAAACCTGGACGAAGAGAATGAATCGTCAAAATGGCAGGATATTATTAATAACATGTATTACCCCGTAGACGAAAAACTGAGAATATTTTTGCAACAGGACGGGTACTTAGACAAAGAGCAAATATTGGTAAAAGACCTGGACCCGAGTCAGCGCCCGATTAACCAAAAGTGGTCCTGGGACCGGATTCTGCGGTCTTGCTTTATAAAACAAGCCGATGTGTTGCAGGGCATTTACCTTTTCGAAGAACGGTATGATGCCGATACCATCCGGCGCAATTTTGATTTCTACGAGCCCCGTACCGTGCACGAATCTTCTCTGTCGCCGTGCGTACACGCCATCCTGGCCGCTAAAATCGGCGATGAAGAAAAGGCCTACGATTTTTACCTGCGCACTGCCCGGCTCGACCTGGACGATTATAACAACGATACCGAAGATGGTTGCCATATAACCAGCATGGCTGGCACCTGGATGTCGGTGGTAAAAGGTTTTGGCGGGATGCGGGTACTAAAAGACCAACTGCATTTTCACCCCTTTATTCCGAAACAATGGCAGTCCTATACTTTTAAAATAAAGTTCCGGGGCCACCAAATCGATATAACCGTTACCCAAGCCACCATCAAAATAATAAACCAGGCCGATAAACCGCTGGCGTTCTTTCTCTACGGAAACCCCCAGAATATCGCGGCGAATAATATCCTGAATATCAGCCGTCAAATACCAGCATAACCTTGAGATTCCTGCCTTTTCCGATAGCCAGCCTTAAACCGGCTGTCGGGAAAGAGGCACTTATCTTAAACCCCGGATTTAATTGGTCCGGGTCTTATCCATTTAGATAATACCCCGTACAAGCAATTTAATCTGCTTGCTGCTAACTTTTTTTAACTTATGTCGCTTCATATTACCCAACTAACAGAAATATCCGAAGAAAGAACTTTACCCCTGGCACCCGATAATTATTCGGAGGAGCCGGTGAAAGATAACAAATTGATAATTTATCAAATTTTTACCCGTCTGTTTGGCAACAAAAATACGACGAATAAATATTATGGCACTTTGGCCGAAAATGGGGTTGGTAAATTTAATGATATCACCGAAAAATCCCTGACTGAAATTAAAAAAATGGGCGTCACGCACGTTTGGTATACCGGCATTATCGAACACGCTACCCTGACGGATTATACGGCCTACGGCATTAAAAACGACCATCCTGCCGTAGTGAAAGGCCGGGCAGGTTCGCCGTATGCCATCAGAGATTATTACGATGTGCACCCTGATTTGGCGGTTAATGTCAAAAACCGGATGGGCGAGTTTCAGGACTTGGTAGACCGAACCCATAAACAAGGTTTAAAGGTGATAATTGATTTTGTGCCCAACCACGTAGCCCGTACCTATCACGCTGATGTCCGCCCGTCCGGTACCGAATATTTTGGTGCCAGCGACAACAATCAGGTTTCTTTTCATCCCCAGAATAATTTTTATTACCTGCCGGGCCAATCATTGGTTGTTCCGGAGGGAAATAACCTCTTAAGTGAACAGGAGGTACTGCCCTACCAGGAAAACCCGGCCAAGGTCACCGGCAACGATGTATTTTCGGCCACCCCTTCGGTTAACGATTGGTACGAAACCATAAAGCTAAATTACGGGGTAGATATTCAGGAAAACCGCACCCACCATTTCGATCCCATACCCGACACATGGCAAAAAATGCGCGACATTCTCTTATTCTGGGCGCAGAAAGGGGTAGATGGCTTCCGGTGCGACATGGCCGAAATGGTGCCGGTCGAGTTTTGGGGTTGGGTGATACCCCAGGTAAAAGCCCGGCACGAAGCTATTACTTTTACAGCCGAAATTTATAATCCGCTCGCCTATCACAAATATATTCAGATTGGCCGATTTGATTTCCTGTACGATAAGGTGGGCTTATACGATAGCCTCCGCCGCCTGATGGAAGGGCATGGCACAACTACCGATATTATTAAATCCTGGAAAGCAGAATCCCGGGGTATCGCGTCGCACATGCTGCGGTTCCTGGAAAACCACGACGAACAGCGCATTGCCTCCCATTATTTTGCCGGCACTCCCTGGGCCGCCATCCCAGCCATGACCGTAGCCGCTACGCTCGCCTCCGGACCGGTAATGTTGTATTTTGGTCAGGAAGTAGGCGAGCCGGGGAAAGGCTCGGAAGGCTTTCAGGGCGAAGACGGACGGACTACCATATTTGATTACTGGGGCGTACCGGAACACCAGAAGTGGATGAACAACGGCCAGTTCGATGGCGGCGGACTCAGCCCGGAGCAGCAAAATTTAAGAAGTTTCTACGGGAGATTATTAAACCTGACCCGGGAAGAGGAAGCGTTAAGAGCCGGTCGGTTTTACCAAATGCATCCCTACTCAATAGAGGACCATGGCCAAAGCAATCATAAGCTTTACAGCTATATCCGCTATACCGCTAAAAAGAAAATATTAGTGGTAGTAAATTTCGACCAGCACCAAAATATTAACACCACTATTCCAGTTTACGAACCTGAACTTCAACTTTTGGCCTACAAAGGCAAAAGGCTGGTCATAAAGGATTTATTAGGTTTTTCCCCGGATGCCAAAGCAGTTTTTGCTACTTCAGAAAAAATGGGCCATATTAAGTTAAAGTTACCGCCGGGGAGTGCCTATATTTTTAATATCTCCCCAGAATAAAGATTACCGTCCAGCAAAAAAGGGCCGGCACTTGCCAGGAATAAATACAGAATGCTTTTTAACATACAGCCCGATTAAACCTTAATTCTGGCACATTGTTCTCTGATTTAGATTCGTTGCTGCTTTATTTTGAACAAAAGGCAAATTAAAGAAATATTAAAAAGAAGCCCAACCAGATCGCTTTAGTTTTAAAAAAATTTAAGATCTTTCAATTTAATACACAATTGTTATTGAATTATTAAATATTTAAATAAGTTTACAAGCCCATTGACTTTTACCGGCTGCAAAAGTGGCCAGCCGTACTAGAATAAATGGTGGGGTAAAGCAGAATATCCTTTAAATTAAAATATTAACCCAAAATATTTTCAAAACAGTCTATGATTATTATTGCTGATGGTGGTTCTACCAAAACGAGCTGGTGCCTGATTACAGAATCCAATTCTAAAGTCTATTTCAATACCGAAGGGTATAATCCTTATTTTTCCGACACCCCAACCATTATTTCTTCCCTGCAAAAAAGTCTGCCCGAAAACTTACAAAAAACGGATTTAACGGAAGTTCATTATTACGGTGCCGGGTGTTCTACGCCTGAAAATAACGAAATAGTCGCAGCGGCTATGCGCGCCGTTTTCACCAATGCAAAAGTAACTGTAGGCCACGATTTACTGGCTGCTGCCCGCGCCCTGCTGGGTGTAGATGCGGGTTTTGCTGCTATTCTGGGAACAGGTACGAATACTTGTTTTTACGATGGTGAAGATGTAACCTTAAACATCGATTCCTTGGGTTATTTCCTTGGCGATGAAGGCAGTGGCTCTTCTTTAGGTAAACGTCTGCTGCGGGATTATATGCGCGGTTATTTGCCCGAAGGCATGTCTAAAATATTTAAAGACACCTACGAGTTGGACAACGAAGCCATTTTTGATCACCTTTATAACAAACCCCTGCCCAACCGTTTCCTGGCCAGCTTCAGCAAATTTTTATACGAAAACAATAACTTTTCTTACTCCCGCGAGGTGGTAAAGGAATCGTTCGATATTTTTTTCAAAAACCTGGTTTGTCACTACCCCGGTTACCAGGATCATACCTTTAACTGTGTAGGCTCGGTTGCTTATAATTTCCGGGATATTCTGGAAGAAGTCTCCCTCGAAAATGGCATGGAAATGGGTACCATCATCCGGTCACCAATAGACAACTTGGTTTACTATCACCAGGTGCTGGCTAAAAGTAATTTATAGGTCAGTAACTTATACATACCAGAAGGCTTCTGTTTAACGGCAGAAGCCTTTTTTATTTTGTAGCGGCTTGGCTACCTTTGCTCCAGATTGTTTACACCGGCTTGACTACGACTCAATTTTCCCTGCGGCACCCTCCTGATTTCGCCCGATTTAAAAATATAAGCTGGCTGATAGGTATATTCTACTTCTTTACCTGCCAGGTGGTGGCGCAAGTGCCGGAAACAAAAGCTGATTCTCTCCTGCCCGCCAAAAATATTAAACTGGTCGTGGCGGGCCTGGCGGTTGGCTATACGGGTTTATTATTCGGCTTAAGTAATACCTGGTACGAGCAGTCGGAAAAAACAAGCTTTCATTTTTTTAACGATAACCGGGAGTGGAAGCAGTTAGATAAAGCGGGGCACTTTTGGGGAGCTTTTCACGAAAGCAGGTTGGGCATCGAAGCCTTGCGCGCCGCCCGGGTACCAGAAAAGAAAGCAATCATTTATGGCAGCTTACTGGGCTTTGCCTTACAATCGCCCATCGAATGGCTGGACGGTTACGCAGCCGATTATGGTGCCTCAACTGGTGACTTAGGAGCCAATGCCCTTGGTTCGCTGGCGGTGCTGGCCCAGCAACTGGCCTGGGGCGAATTAAAAATAACACCAAAGTTCTCTTTCCACCGGACGCCGTATGCGCAACAAAGACCAGCGGTTTTGGGCAGCAATTTACCTGAAGAATTATTAAAGGATTATAATGGACAAACCTATTGGCTGGCCGCTGATGTGTCATCGTTTTTAAAAGAAACCAGCCGCTATCCTAAATGGCTGAATGTGGCCTTGGGCTATGGTGGCCAGCACATGCTTTACGGTGAACCCGCGGACAATGTAAGAAATGGCTCTGATGCCTACCGGCAATATTATTTGTCAGTGGATTTGAACCTGCGAAAACTGAAAACCCGGCATAAACTGTTGCGCCAAGCTTTTAGCATAATCAGTATTATTCATTTACCGGCCCCGGCCGTAGAATATAACCGGAAGCGGGGCTTGGTTTTGCACCCGTTATATTTCTAAGCTATATTTTATGGCCTTACAGAATGGCCATAAAGACGCAACACCAAGCCGGAAGCGCTTTTCACTAGTCTGGAAAAATTTAGCGTACAGATATTAAATTAGAAGTAATAAACCCAGTTTTAGAGAGGCATAATCATTTACAGGAGCGATGGTTTGTCCTGAACCTAAATAGATTGTAAAATATTAAATTTAATAGATAAGAAATGAATATAGGTGATCGGGTGCGTTTGCTTTACGGCAAAGAAGAAGGCATCATTACCCGCTTTCTGGATAATAACCAGGTAGAAGTGGCCATTGATAATGAGTTTACCATTCCGATATTGCGCCGGGAGGTGGTGGTTATTGCGCCGGAAGAAGATAAATTTTTTGGAAACGACAGCAGCAACACCGGCCAGGAGCCAATTTCACCCAAAACCCCGGATCATTTGCAGCCAGCGGCGCTTTCCAGCCTGGGTATTTACGTGGCGCTTACCCACCAGTCTCCAGAGCTACTGGCGGTTACCATTGTTAATAATTCGGAATACGACCTGTTGTTTACTTACGGCGAGGAAAAAGACGAATACAAAGGCATCATCAACGACAAGCTTAATAAGAAAGCCTTTCGAGTAGTAAGTCACCTGCATTTAAAAGATTTTGAAAAATGGCCCGCCCTGGTCTTGCAATATCTCCAACACCGGACCGGCACCAAGGCCTTGCTTGAGCCGGGCCTAAAGCGTTTCCGGTTTAAAGCTGCCTCTTTTTACAAAAGCAAGAAAATAGCTCCGGTAGTAAACAAAGAAGCATACCTGTTCCAGATAGATGCCAAGCCCGAAATAGTGGATTTAAAGAAATTGCAGGATAAACTCACCGAGCCGGAGTCATCTGCCGAAACTTATACCCTGAAAGCCCCCGCCCATGAAATAGACCTGCACATTGAAAAGCTAACCGAAGCCGACAGCAGCAAAATGAGCAACAGCGAAATATTAAAGTTGCAACTGGCTACTTTCCAGGACAATCTGGACCGGGCCTTGGCTGCCAATATGCACGAAATAATCTTTATCCACGGAACCGGCAACGGCGTTTTACGCGGCGAGATTCAGAAACTGTTGAGCCGGAATAAAAATATTAAATACTTTGAAGATGCCCGGAAAGAAAAATTTGGCTACGGCGCTACCCTGGTGCGGCTCAAATAAATTTTATTATTTCTAATTGATACTAGCGGCACCGCCGCGGAATAAAAGAGTTAAAAGACACAAATATTAATTAAATTTGTTCTGAAAATATAGCAAGCTGTCTTATCGCTGCGCTTTCGGGCGGAGAGGAAAGTCCGGGCAACACAGAGCATCCTACTTCCTAACGGGAAGGGTCTTTTCGGGGAACGGAAAAGATACAGCCAGTGCCACAGAAAATTACCGCCTTTTAAGGTTAACAGTAAGCAGTTAAAGATTATTTCGTAACTAGTAACTGATAACTGAAAAGGTAAGGGTGAAAAGGTGCGGTAAGAGCGCACCAGTACGTCCGGTGACGGCGTAGCTGGGTAAACCTTAGGAGTTG
>JAQBNV010000681.1 GCA_028288395.1 Adhaeribacter sp.
ATAAGGTAATAATTCCGGCATCAGCACACACACTCGCCGGCAGGGTCAGTGTAACGGTAGGCGCTGGTATAACCGTAATGGTTTGGATGGCGCTACCTGTACAGCCATTCGAGGAAGTAAAATAGTAAATAACTTCATGATCTCCGGGAGTAGCGGTTGTCGGATCGAAGGAACTAGTAATTACGCCGTTAGCATCCGTAATAGTAGCTTTAACCCCATCTACAAAATATTCCCCACCGGCTGGTGCGCCACCCGTTAAAGTCAGCACGCCCGCATCGGTACAAATATTCGCGAACGGCGCCAGCGTTACTACCGGCGCGGCATTGACAGTAACATCAAAAGTAGCGCTTATGCTCGATGCGCCGCAGGATTGCCCGATGGCAACCCCAATTCTGACCGTACCCGCCACGTTGCCGAAGCTAACTTCTGCAGCCGACGTAGTACCACCGGCAGTTATGGTGGCTTTACCCGATAAAACCGACCAGGTATAATTTGCCGCATTGGCCCGAACCGGCACGGTAAAATTAGCTGCCGTCCCCACGCAAACACTCGTAGGCCCGGTTATGGTAGTTGCGCTGGAATATACTTCCATTTGCACCCCATTAGAGGTAACAGCCGTACCGTTTGGATTTTGTCTGACCGCAATGGTAAGGGTTCCGGCATTCGCTAAAACAGTATTAGTACCTTGTATATCTACTTTTATTTGGTTAGCTGTTACCGATTTAGGCGCAAGGACAACCTCACCCGTAAAACCAGTTCCGGTTATGATTACGGTAGCGCCGTTTGCATCCTTTCTGGTATCAAAATCAGGGCCATTGCTGTTAATTGTCAGTTCAAATGTTCGGGCCACTGTAGCACAAGTGGGGCTGATAGAACTAATACTGGGCGTCTGCGCTTGCACGGCAACCGCACCTAGCATGGAGAAGAGGAATAATAATGTTGCGGTTAAAGCCAGGCGGGGCTGGAATCTGGTAACAACATAAATACATTGGGTAATCTTTTTTTGCATAATAAAATAGGGTTAAAAAGTTGTACTAGTAGCGCTTTTTAAGTTTGCGGTAGGTAAAAACAAACAGGAGTACGGTAAGCTGTACGCTGTTTTAGAGCGGAAAAGATAAATTTATTATCTTCATGAATACGGAAATTTTGCAAACATCTTATTCTAATTCCAATAGTACGAATAAAAGCATAGTAAAGGCAAATAAATAGCAGAAATTAAATAAAAATTGTTTTGAATCTGGAATTATTCAAAACAATATAGTCATAAATTAATATTTAAGCTGCTTTCCCGGGCACTTATTAAAGAATCTGATGTATATAATACACATTATATATTAAAACTACTTAATATAAATATATAAGTATACATGTTGCGCTTAAATATTACTACTGCTACTTTATATAGTTAAAACCAAATATTAAAATATCATTTTATAGAACTATACGAACATTATCTATACTTGTTTTGTCAGATTAAAATATATTATAAATGTCGAACCTACCTAACTCCGGCAGGTTCGAGAGGACGGTAGTAAACTATTTACATAAAAGCCTAGTGCAATGACAACAATTAATAATATTTAGAGAGGAAATCGTTTGCTAACCGGACTATAAATCTCAAACATAGAGAAGCTGATATGGAAGAATATTCAACTACCGGCCGTTTATAATTTATAAGCAGTCGTAAATTATTTGGCGAATAATTAAAACAGTTGGTAGTGGACAGAAAAATATGATAGGATAAAAAAGCGGCCCTGCCGTGTTTAAAGCGATTGAATGTGCGAAATTCTCATCAAGCTAACCTGTCCCCTCTGCCAGAGCAGCAAGATAGTAAAAACAAAAAGATAAAGAATGGCTCTTAGAACTTGCCCCACCGGGGATACGGGAAACCGTTTTTGGCTAAGTACCAGCATAAAGGAGCCGGTCCGACCGTAAAGAGGCTGACAAGTCGGATATTAGAAAAGGATAGTGGCATTCGCGACATTTAAAATTTCGTCAGGTAAGTCGGCAAAGCGTGCTGAAAACCCTGATTGAGAAAGCAGATGCCATCCCTATGCGGCCCAGTCAGCGCCACTATCGCTCTGTTCAGATAGATGAAGTATTGGGTTATATGTGTGGGAGCAGAAGCGCTAAAACCGTGCAGGAACTAATAAAAAAGCTGGCCGAAGTAGAAATAGACGAATACCGCCCCGACCACTGGAAATCCTTTAACCAGGTACTGCCGGCGCAGAAACAGACCATCGGGAAAGCTTATATTAAAAATATAGAAGACGCAAATATTTGTCTAATAGCCAGAAACAAAAGGTTTGTGCATAAAACAACCTGCTTTTCAAAAAAGAAAGAAAACCATAAGGCCAGCATCAATATCATGTTCAACTATCGAAATAGAGATTGTAAAATAAACTGTGTCAAGGATACAAAAGGGGGAAATAACTTTAAGGACACCGTTTACTTATGAAAAGGGAACAGGAATTTGACTTTGAAAGCTTCAAACAGGAAACGATAAAAGGATTATAT
>JAQBNV010000251.1 GCA_028288395.1 Adhaeribacter sp.
AAGGTATTTCCCGCTTAGGTAACCCTTTAAAAGATATCGAAGCGGCTATCGAAAATGTGGGTAAAATTGAGGTAAGTAATCTTGAAAGAAACTTGTCCTCTCTGGCCACGGTAGCCGGCGCTGCGCCAATGCTGGGCTTTTTAGGTACCGTAACCGGTATGATCCAGGCTTTCATTGCCATAGCCCAGGCTGAAGGTTCGGTAAGCCCCAAATTATTATCGAGCGGTATTTACGAAGCGATGGTAACAACGGCCGCTGGCCTGATTATTGGTTTGCCGGCTTATGTTGGTTACAATTACCTGGTTTCCAAAATAGATACTATTGTGCATGCCATGGAATACAGCGCGATTGAATTCATGGATTTGCTTCAGGAACCACAATTATAACAAATGAATTTTCGTTCAAAAAATAAGATTAACCCCGATTTTAGTATGTCGTCAATGACAGATATTATTTTTCTGTTATTGATATTTTTCATGCTGACTTCGAACTTTGTTACGCCTTCCGGTTTACCGGTAAACCTGCCGTCGAGTAAATCTTCGAACATAGTCATGCAGAAAGTAAGCGTAACCATCACCCCGGATCTGCAATATTTCGTAAATGATAAACCAACTGCTTACGAAAATATCGAACCGGAGCTAAAAAATTTATTAGCTAACGCCGCACAGGGAGAAGGGGTAGTTGTATTGCACGTAGATAAAACGGTACCAGTAGAGTACCTGGTTAAGGTGGCCGGAATAGCCACCGAATTAAAAGCAAAGGTAACTTTGGCAACTTTGCCAACTGAATAAAATGGTAGACGCAAGAGGCCAGGAACAAAAAGATAAAAAAATTGCTTTAACGGTAAGCATTGCTTTCCATGCTTTGCTGTTACTGCTTTTATTTTATATTATGGCCTGGCGGGCGCCCGATCCGCCATTACCGGAATTCGGGATAGAATTAAACTTTGGGATGGATGCCACTGGTAGCGGTGAAATACAAAGCAAAGCCGTAGCCAACGAAACGCCAAACCGCGAAGATAGTAAACCGCCAACGAAAGCGCCAACGCCCACCAAGCCTGTGGTAGAGCCGGTGCAAACCGCCGTTAAAGCCGAGCCCCAACAAGCGCTCGCTACCAACAACGATAACCCGGTAACGTTTAAAAAAGAGGAAGTAAAACCTAAGCCAGAACCACCCAAAGAGGTAGTAAAAGCTGTTGAAAAACCAAAATCTTTGTATCCGGGCAAAACTGAATCAAACAGCGCCGGTAATGGTACGGCCGGAACCAGTAATAAACCTACTGGCAACAACAATGGCGACGACAAAGGGGCTGTTGGTGACAAAGGCGATCCGAACGGTAAACCGGAAGCCAAAAGCCTTTATGGTAAACCCGGCGGCGGCGGCGGCGGACCGAGCCTGAACATGCCGGGCTGGCGCTACGACATCAAACCCAAAGATGACCCGTACGAAAATGAAACGGGTAAAGTCGTTTTTCGCATCAGCATTGATGCCGAAGGTAATATCGAAGCAGTTCAGGTCGTTGAAAGCAATGTATCGCCGCAGGTAGTAAAATGGTACCGCGACGAAGTGTATAAAACTTCTTTCAGCCGCACCAACTCCGGTACCTCTTCTGATAAAGGCGCTTCCGGTACAATTACTTTTATTATCCGCTCCCGCTAATAACTCTTTCCTTAAACCTTTCCTGCTCATGACTTACCAGGAATGCCTTACTTATTTGTATGAGCAATTACCTACATTTCACCGGGTTGGCAGCAGCGCCCTAACCAAAAACCTGGATAATACCCTGGCGCTTTCGGCGGCGTTGGATAATCCGCACCAACACTTTCCGTGTATTCACATTGCCGGTACCAATGGTAAAGGCAGCAGTTCCAATTTATTGGCGGCTATTCTCCAAAGCGCGGGCTACAAAACTGGCCTTTACACCTCACCCCATTTAAAAGAATTTACAGAACGGGTTAAAATTAATGGAGAAGATATTACGCCAGACTTTTTAATCCGGTTTGTAGAAGCTAATATTCCGTTATTTCAGAAGATTAAGCCCTCTTTTTTCGAAATGACGGTGGCTTTAGCTTTTAAGTATTTTGCGGACCAAAAGATAGATATCGCCGTGGTGGAAGTAGGTTTAGGCGGCCGCCTCGATTCTACCAATATTATTACCCCCCTGGTCTCTTTAATAACGAACATTAGCCTCGATCACCAGAATATTCTGGGAGATGATATAGTAAGCATTGCGGGCGAAAAAGCTGGCATTATCAAGAAGCAGGTTCCGGTGGTCATTGGGAAAACCCAGCCCGATATTGCCGCTGTTTTCACCCAAAAAGCCACTGCTGAGAAAGCGCCCATCTATTTTGCTGATCAGGAATACCAGGTTACCCTTGTTAAACAGGATCTAAACCAGCAATATTTTAAGGTAATAAAAGAATCCGAAATACTGTACCAGGATCTGGAACTGGCTTTAGCCGGTCAATACCAGATATATAATTTACCAGGAGTATTACAGGTAGTTGAAATATTAAAGCAACAAGGTTTTATAATTCCGGAAGTTGCGGTTCGTACCGGCCTGGCTAGGGTAAACCAACTAACGGGTTTTAAGGGCCGGTGGCAGGTAGTATCACAAAGTCCTTTAACCATCTGCGATACAGGCCATAATATTGATGGTGTTAAACAGATAGTAGAACAACTTAGAAGCATGGAACGGCCTCGCGTGCACTTTATATTTGGGGTGGTAAATGATAAAGACGTTAACGGTATTCTCGCACTTTTGCCACTGCCGTATAATTATTATTTTTGTCAGGCCCAATTGCCCCGGGCTTTGCCCGCCCCGGAACTAGCCCGGTTAGCCGCTAATTATGGTTTGAAGGGGGAAACTTATTCTGATGTAAACGAGGCCTATGTGGCCGCGGTAGCAGCAGCAGGGCCGGAAGATGTGATTTTTATCGGCGGCAGCACGTTTGTAGTAGCAGAGTTTGCCGGAATTTAAATTTTAAATGGGAAGATCAAAGTTAAAACGTTTTAAAGTAATTGCCGGCCGGCTGAATGTAATTGAACCAGGCGATCTCTTATTTACCTCTTTACGAGGGCAATGGGCAACAGAATTTTTTGGCAATAGCCACGAGCTGGTATTGGAGGTTGGGTGCGGTAAGGGAGATTACACCGTTGGTATGGCCAATCTTTTTCCGAACCGCAATTTTATTGGGGTAGATATAAAAGGCTCCCGCCTTTGGAAAGGCAGTACAGTTGCCGAGGAAAATGGATTAACCAATGCCGCTTTTTTACGCAACCTCGTAGAACTTCTGCCGGATAATTTTGCTCCCGGAGAATTGAGCGAAATATGGATAACCTTTCCGGATCCCCGGCCGAAAATAGGCGATGCTAAAAAAAGGCTGACCTCTCCACGATATCTGAATATTTATGAATCGCTGGTAAAACCCGGGGGCATTATTCATTTTAAAACTGATAACCTGGAATTATTCAGGTATACCTTGGAGTTGCTGGAAAGCCGGAACCCGGCAGGTTTAATATATACCTTCGATTTGTATAATTCTGATTTACAGCATCTTACGTTAAATATTCAAACCACTTACGAGAAGCGTTTCCGGGCCGATGGTATTCCCATCAAATATTTACAATACGTAAATAGTCCTACTACCACGCTTCAGCCCATAAATCCGTCAGAAGAAGAAAAATAAGGGAAGCCGGTTTAAACCATTAATCTTCCAGTTCTTCTAATATTTCGGCTAGTTCATCGAAAGATTTGAGGCCGGGCCTGATTTCCAAGCCACCTTTTAAAGCAATCCCGGCCGGATTAACCGTTGCCAGAATATTTAATATTTCTTTTTTGCCGATACCAAATCCGAGCAGGATAGGAAATTGTTTTGCCAACTCGGCCAGAAACCGGCTATTGGTATCGTCAATAGTGGTATAATCATTCGTACTGATTAGGAAATAATCAACAGTGTTTTGGTAGAGGCGGAGCAAATCTACCAGCTCGCTTTCGATTGTGTCTTTGTTGATGATGATCCGCTGAATTACCGGTACAGGAATGCTGGAAATATCATCGAGCAAATAAGGTTGGTTTAACTGCACTAGGTCTAAACCGCAAACGGCAATCATTTCGTTGATATATTTGACGGGTTCGTCTAAAAATTCACCAGCCAGTCTAACCCCGGAAATCCAGCCAGAGATTTCTTTCAAAGCCGTAGGCGAGGTATAACCCAATTCTCCTTCGGTTAAACAAAAACCCAAAATATCGACGCCCATACCCGCACAATACCGGGCATCACTTAAATTATTAATATTATTTACGACTACTAATGTTTTTAAATTCATGCCTTTAAAGCTAAAAAGTTAAACCTTTACTTAAATTAATTTTTGTGCAATGTAAAAGCTGGTAGAGAATATTCTGGTGCATCTAAAAAATACGCATCGTTATTTCCCTAATTAACCGCCAAAGATTAACCCTTTTAAATTAAAAATAAAGAGATAAACCTATATTGCTCATTCGTTGTTGGTATATTTGCAGTAAAAATTGATTTAATAAATTTAATATTACAGAGATGAGTAAGTTAGGGAGGGTGTTGGTAGCGATGAGCGGCGGAATTGATTCCTCCGTGGCAGCGGTGATGCTGCACGAGCAAGGGTACGAAGTAGTAGGGATGACCATGAAAACCTGGGATTATGCTTCATCGGGTGGCCACCGAAAAGAAACTGGTTGTTGTAGCCTCGATTCTCTTAACGATGCCCGCAATATTGCCGTAAATCTGGGTTTTCCGCATTTTATTATTGATATCCGGGAAGAATTCGGAGATTTTGTTATCAATCATTTTACCGATGAATATATTGCCGGGCGCACGCCAAACCCTTGTGTTTTGTGCAACACCCACATCAAATGGGATTCTTTATTACGCCGGGCCGACCAGTTAGATTGTGAATTTATTGCCACCGGGCATTACGCCAATATCCGGGAAGAAAATAGCCGGTATGTTATTTCTAAAGGGCTCGATGAAAACAAAGATCAGTCTTATGCCCTTTGGGGTATTTCGCAGCAAAGCCTCAGCCGGACCATGTTTCCGTTGGGTAATTTGCGCAAAACCGAAATTCGGGAAATGGCTATTGAGCGGGGATTTACCGACTTGGTTCAGAAGCCGGAATCTTATGAAATTTGTTTTATTCCTGATAATGACTACCGCGGATTTCTAAAACGGCGTGTAATTGGTTTGGAAGCGGAAGTAGCCGGTGGCGAGTTTGTAATGGAAGACGGCACGATAGTGGGCAAACACGAAGGTTATCCATTTTATACGGTAGGTCAGCGCAAAGGTTTAGGTATTGCGCTGGGTTTCCCGGCGTATGTAACCCGCATTGAAAAAGAGAAAAACCGGGTAATACTGGGTAATTACAATGATTTAGCAAAAAATGGCATGACGGTAGGGAAATTGAATCTGAGCAAATATCCGGATTTACTCGGCAAACCCACTTCAACCATCACCAAAGTGCGCTACAACGATAGTGGCACACCGGCCATTATCCAACAGGAAGAGGGCAAAATGAAAGTTCATTTCCTGGAAGGTGTAAATGCCATAGCGCCCGGACAGGCGGCAGTATTTTACGAAGGAAACGACGTAATTGGCGGCGGTTGGATTGAGTCCAGTTATAATGTGTAAATGATTATATGTTTAAGAATCTGTTCATTCTGCTGTTTATTACTTTCCTCTTCACCCAATGTACCGAAGAAATATCTCCCACCGATACCTTCATCGGTAGGGAATATTTCCCGGTTAAAGTAGGTAATTACTGGATTTACGAGGTGTCTGAGATACGAGTATCGAACAACAAGTACGATTCTCTCAAATACCAGCTCCGGGAAATAATTGATACGGTTTATACCAATGCGATGAATGAACAAACTTATCGGGTTAAATTTTCCCGGAAGAGAAGCAATGATCTGACCTGGAAAGACGATTCCTTGCTGGTGCTAAATAAATCCAATTCTGATGTTAGAAGAACGCATAATAATGTTAATGTCGTTAAACTTGTATTTCCGGTTAAGTCCGGCCGACATTGGAATGCCAATGGCTTTAACACACGGGAAAACGAAGAATATTATTACAGCCAGGTGAACCAGCCTTTTGTACTTAATAATATTACTTACGATACAACCGTAACGGTAGTGCAAGCTGAACCCAATGAGATTATACTCGACGACCGGACCGAAGTTTATGCTTACCAGGTAGGAATGATTTATAAGAATCATACGGTTTACGAATATGCCCAATCATCAAATACCACAGATAAAACCAGGGTAGTGAAAGGATATAAGCGGGTTTTAAAATTAAAAACTTTTTATTCGGCCGAATAACAAAGCGCCCGGTAATGGAATTTAGAATGAAAAAGATAATTTGTTTGTGGCTATTTGTGGTTTGTATGGGAGAGGCGGCGGCCCAATCCGGCAGTACCGCCCAGGCCCGTAACCACCTTATCTATTTTAAAAATAAAGAGCAGAGCCCTTATTCCCTGGACAATCCCCAACAATATTTATCAGAGCGGGCCATAACGCGCCGGTATAAGCAACAAATAAATTTATCTAAACGAGACTTGCCGGTAAATCCAGCCTATACGGCTGGTCTGAAGGGTAAAGGAGCAGCTGTACTATATACGTCGCGGTGGTTTAATGCCGCGGTAGTATCCTGTGATTCTGTTACTTTAACCGAATTGTATAAATTAAATTTTGTAAAAAACGGCCAAACCCTCAGCCGCCGCAGCCAGCCCGCCATAAACAACAAACCCGGCAATGTAACCCCTAAAAAGAACAATACAGCTAACAGGCGGCTAAAAACCGATCAGGCTAATTACGGAGCTGCCTTTATGCAAGCAAATATGCTTGGGGTTTTGGAGATGCACGATGCCGGTTATCGGGGCGACGGCATGCAGGTGGCCATATTTGATGGTGGCTTTAAAGGCGTTGACCAGGTTCCGGCCTTTTTGCACCTTTTCGAGGAAAACCGTTTAAAAGGCACTTTTGATTTTGTTCAGAAAGATACCGGCGTATTTGAAAAAGATAACCATGGAACCAACGTGCTTTCCACGCTGGCCGCTTACCAGCCCGGTAACTTTATCGGGAATGCATACAAAGCGAGTTATTACCTCTTTATAACCGAAGACTCCCGCAGCGAACATAATATCGAAGAAATTAACTGGCTGCTGGCCGCAGAATTTGCCGATAGCGCCGGGGTAGATGTGATAAATACTTCCCTGGGATACAATATTTTTGATGCTCCCTCCCGAAGCTATACTTACGAAGACATGAATGGTCGGAATGCTCTGATTACCCGGGCGGCTGATTATGCCGCGGCCACCGGCATGTTGGTTGTAGCCAGTGCCGGTAACGAAGGAAATAAACCGTGGCGTTACATTAGTGCGCCGGCTGATGGCGATTCAGTGCTTAGCGTGGGAGCAGTAGATTCCCTTGGTCGTTTAGCCAGTTTTAGTTCGGTCGGACCTACTGCAGATGGTCGCACCAAACCCAATTTAGTTGCCCAGGGAGTGGCGGCAGCCGTTATAAACCCGACCGGTTCGGTGGTACGGGCCAATGGTACTTCTTTTTCTGGCCCTATTCTGGCTGGTTTGGCTGTAGGCTTCTGGCAGGCCAACCCTTCCTTAACCAACTGGCAAGTAATCCAGTACCTCCAACGGACGGCCTCCCAGGCAGGTAATCCCGATAACCTGTTTGGTTATGGCATTCCTAATTTTAAGAAAGCCCACGAATTAGCCCAGGTAGATGAAAATAATACATTGGTTTTTCCCAATCCGGTTCAGAATAATCAATTACAGATAAGAATAAGTAAAGCGTTTGCCGATCAGCAGATAACGGTTACTATTTACAATACAATCGCCCAAAAAGTAGTAAAGCAATCTCTGGTAACGCCTCCCGTTAGCCGGAATATTCAGATAGATATTTCTTCTCTGGGACCGGGCATTTACAGTTGCGTGGTAACAGGCAAAGAAGGCCCCAAAACATTTAAATTTTTAAAACAATGAAGTAGGAAGTTTTACGGGTACACTGCTCTATATTTATTATATACCAAGTGTTACTCCCAAAACAAAACCTTGCCTCAAAAGCTTATATAAAAACCTGTGAAACCCATTATAGCTCCGTCTCTGCTGGCCGCCGATTTCGCCAATATTCAGTCTGAAGTAAACATGCTTAATGCCAGTGAAGCCGAATGGATTCATTTTGATGTGATGGATGGCGTATTTGTCCCCAATATTTCGTTTGGATTACCCGTGCTGGAAGCAGTCCGGAAGCATGCTACTAAAATATTAGATGTGCATCTCATGATTCAAGAGCCGGGTCGGTTTATTCCGCAATTCCGGCAGGCCGGCGCCGATATAATCACCGTACATTACGAAGCCTGCCCGCACCTGCATCGCACGGTACAGCAAATCAAAGAAGTTGGTGCGAAAGCCGGTGTAGCGCTTAACCCCCATACCCCGGTACAGGTATTAGCCGATATTATCCAGGATTTGGATCTGGTGCTGATCATGTCGGTAAACCCCGGCTTTGGCGGCCAGCAATTTATTCCGCAAACGTACCGTAAAATAGCAGCTTTAAAAGAACTAATCGCAACCGCTTCTTCCCCTGCTTTAATAGAAATTGATGGCGGTGTAAACCAGCTTAATGCAGCCCAATTACTAGCAACAGGAGCAGATGTGCTGGTAGCTGGCAATTTTGTTTTTTCCGCGCGCGATCCGCTCAAAGCCATTGCGGGTTTAAGAAGTTCGCCTCGTTAATAGCCATTACCAGATGTCCGCCAAAACCTTTTTCTGCTGTCTGGTATATTTCTGTTCCTTAGGGGCGCTGGCCCAGCGGGCAACCATAACCGGCAAGGTACTTTCACCCAATCGCTTACCATTGGTTTCGGCGGCAGTAAGCGTAGAAGGCACGACTTTTGGAACCTTTACCGATAACCAGGGAATATTTAAATTAACGGTTCCAACAGAGTTCGATATTATATTGATTATCAGGCATGTTAATTACCGCCAGCAAAAATTGTTTTTAAGCCTTAAAGCGGGGGAGACGAAAGAAATTTTGGTAACGCTTTCTAACGATACAACTACTTTAAATACCGTTACCGTAACGGGCCGGAATCCCAATAGCACCCGTAGCGAAACCAGTATCACCCGGTTAGATCCCCGTTTAACCAAACAATTACCTACAGCTTTTGGCGAGTTTAATAAAATATTGGTAACCTTACCAGGGGTAGTCAGCAACAACGAATTATCATCAGCCTACTCGGTGCGGGGCGGGAATTACGACGAGAACCTGGTTTATGTAAACGGCATTGAAATATACCGCCCGTTTCTGGTTACAAATGCCCAGCAGGAAGGACTGAGTTTTATTAACCCCGATTTGGTACAGAATATAGAATTTTCGGCTGGCGGCTGGCAACCAAAATACGGCGACAAACTATCTTCGGTCTTAAACATTGATTATAAAGTACCCCGTCAATTTGCCGGCGCTGTTACCGGCGGGCTTTTGGGGGGCGCAGCTCACCTCGAAGGAATTACCCGCAATAAACGATTAACTTACCTGATAGGTACCCGCTACAAAAATGCGCAGCTGCTCTTTTACCGTGGTTTGCAAACCAGTGGCAACTATCAACCTAAGTTTGGCGATTTACAGGGCTACTTTAACCTGAATTTAGGTAAAAAAGACAATCCCGAACGCACCACCTTAGGACTGATTGGCAGCCTGGCCCGGAATAAATACCTGGTAATTCCGACCGAAAGAGAAACCACCTTTGGCACGGTAAACCAATACGTGCGGTTGCAGGTAGCCTATGCCGGGCGGGAGCGGATGGAATACGATACCTACCAGGGAGGAATGAACCTGCAACACCGCTTTAACGATTCGTACACAGCTCACTTTATTATTTCGTCCATGTTGTCGCGGGAGCGGGAATTGCGGAACATAGAAGCGGGCTATAATTTTTGCGACATCGATCTGGATCCCAATTCTAAAGATTTTAACAAATGTGTGCAGGAGCGCGATGCCGGTACCGAGTTTAATTATTCGCGTAATTATTTAACCTCCCGCATCTTAGCCCTCGAAACGAGGCATATCTGGGAGCTTAGTAACCGCAACCAGATGCAATGGGGAATTAAATACAACCGGGAAAACATCCGGGATATTCTGGATGAATACCGTTTTGTAGATTCGGCC
>JAQBNV010000278.1 GCA_028288395.1 Adhaeribacter sp.
TAACTCCAGGTTATTTACGCGGGCCGTTCCTTTAACCGTCAGTCTTTCCCGGCGGAAAACTTTATCGGTAAGACTTACGTGCAGGGTATCAAAAGACAATTTCGCATCCCACTTCTGCTTAATATAAGGCAACTGAATGCCCGCCGGATCAGAAGTATATAAACTGACGGAAATATGATAATTAGCCGGATCGATAAGGCCTTTTACCCGCAGTTTATTTACCAGCGTATCGGTTACAATCGCAATATCAGTACTAATATTTCCGTCCTGAATTAATAATTCCGGCATCGATACATCAATAGTCCGGCGGTCGCTTTGGTAAGTTCCTTTAAAATTACGGAAGTTAACTTCGTCGGGTACGTTTTCGAAGGCTGTTTCAATTAATCGGTTTAATAAGTCCCCGTAGTTCTGCCCTTTGGAGGTTTCGCTACGCGGGGTAGTGTTCTTTTTCTTCATCAAAAAGCTGAAATTATCTTTTCCATTGTGCTTTTTGGCCGTCAGATAGGCATTTTGAATGATGAGCTGGCTAAAAACCGGCCGGAAAAACAGCATCGATTTTAAACTGATTTCCACGTCGATATTGCTCGTCTTCATCAGGGTATCCGCCCCGATAGGAACCAGGGCAATTTTCTCCATCCGGACGGTATTATAATCGCTGAAATCGGCTTTGCCAATGGTAAACTTAACCGGGTACTTTCCTTCTACTTTCGAAATTACCTCTTTTACCACTAATTTTAGAATGCGGGCGCGAAAAGAAAAAAGAACAACAAGGGTGATAAATAAAAGAGAAAAGATACCAATGGTCCACCATTTCCAGGTTCTTTTAAAATATGCTTTCCAGTCCAAATTTTTAAAAAATTAAATAATTGTGCGAATTAAAAGTTTCTCCCGCAATTATTCTTCAGTTGTAATTTAAACAATACCTGATAAGTAATCTAGTCAGTTGGTTGTGAACTTAAAATTGTCGTGCAAGATAGAAGCAAATACAATGCCTTGGTTAATTTATGTTTAATAAATCCAGGTATTTCTTACAGTCATCCCCGCGTTTCATGCTTAATTGTCATATTATTACTAATTTTAAGCAAAAATAACCTGCTATGGATTTAAATTCTCTTACGGCTATCTCGCCAGTAGATGGTCGTTACCGCAACCAGTTAAAAGAGTTAGCCCCTTACTTCTCTGAGTTTGGCCTGATTCACTATCGGGTTCGCATCGAAATCGAATATTTTATAGCACTTTGCCAGTTGCCACTGCCCCAACTTAAAGATATATCTCATACGTGTTTTCCGGAACTCCGGTCTATTTACTTAAACTTTAGCCAGCAGGATGCGCTAAATATAAAAAATCTGGAAAAAACCACTAACCACGATGTTAAGGCGGTAGAATATTTTATTAAAGAAAAATTCACCGCGCTTGGTTTAGACCCCTACAAAGAATTCATCCATTTTGGGCTCACCTCCCAGGATATAAATAATACCGCTATTCCGTTATCGCTGAAAGAGGCCGCCCAGGAAATTATTATTCCGGCCTACCAGTCGCTTTTAGAAAGATTAAATGGCCTGGCTACCGATTGGGCAACAGTGCCCATGCTGGCTCGTACCCACGGCCAACCGGCTTCCCCTACCCGTTTGGGCAAAGAACTACGGGTATTTGCCGAACGCCTGCAAGCCCAATTGCATCTACTGAACCAGGTACCGTATTCAGCTAAATTCGGAGGCGCTACCGGCAATTTCAACGCCCACTTCGTGGCTTACCCGGCTACCGACTGGAATGCCTTTGGTAAAAGCTTTGTTGAGGAAACCCTTGGTCTGAGCCGGAGCTCTTTTACCACCCAGATCGAGCACTATGACAACCTCGCGGCCTTTTTTGATGGGTTAAAACGCCTGAATACAATCCTGATTGATTTTGCCCGCGATATCTGGCAATATATTTCGATGGGTTATTTTAAGCAAAAAATAAAAGCCGGCGAAATAGGTTCTTCGGCCATGCCGCACAAAGTAAATCCGATTGATTTCGAAAATGCCGAAGGCAACCTGGGTTATGCTAATGCTATCTACGAATTCTTAGCGGCCAAATTACCCATTTCGCGACTACAACGCGACCTCACCGACTCCACGGTTCTCCGGAATATTGGCGTTCCGCTGGCGCACAGTATACTGGCCTTAAAATCGTTGGAGAAGGGTATTGGCAAACTGGAGCTGAACCTGCGGGCGTTGGAACTTGATTTGGAAGATAATTGGGCCGTGGTAGCCGAAGGTATTCAAACGGTATTGCGCCGCGAGGGCTATCCACAACCTTACGAAGCCCTGAAGGAACTTACCCGCACCAACGAGAAAATAACGGCTGCCAGCATTAGCCAATTTATCGATGGCTTGGGCGTAAACGATGCTATCAAAACTGAATTAAGAGCCATTACGCCTGCCTCTTACACCGGAATACCATTTTAATTACGAATTAGAAATCATGAATTATAAATTAAAATCATCCTTGTTTTCAATTCATATTTATCTGCCCATGCCCGAAATTAATAATATTGTCGTACATACCAATTGCCTCCATTTTCGGGGCGATATTCCTTGTAAACCCAACAAGGAAGAAGGATACCACTGCGCAGTTTGTCCGGTTTATACGCCTATCCAAAAACGTATTCTGCTTATTAAGCTCGGGGC
>JAQBNV010000282.1 GCA_028288395.1 Adhaeribacter sp.
CGATGCGCAAAGACTTGAAAAACGAGAACACGGGAGCTATCAATTTTCTGATAAACGAATACGCCGCCTCTGATTTGGGAGTGGCCAGTGTTCAGTTGGATTTTTATAATCTTACCCCCAACACCGACCGTTACTACAAATATTTGGGTATGTTTAACATGGTGTATTCGTCTATAAAAAATGCCAATGTTTTAATCTCGAGAATAGATGATATTACCTGGGCTGATGAGAAAGTAAAGAATGCTATTTTAGCGGAAGCCTACTGGCATCGGGCTTACTGGTATTACCGACTGGTTAATACTTACGGCGATGTTCCTTTCCTGGGATCAGAGTTAACCGAGGCTAAGCTGGACTTTTATACCCACAGCCGCTGGACTATTTTAAATAAAATTCAGGCCGATATGGAATTTGCGGTGCAGTGGCTGCCGGCAACCGCGGGGCCTGGCGTAATTACCAAAGGCGCGGGCAATCACTTGCTGGCTAAAATTTACCTGGCTAATACCGAATTTGATAAAGCCATTGCGGCGGCTACAGAAGTCATCAATGGTCCTTATGCGCTGATGACCGAAAGATTCGGGGCCACGGCCAATGATCCCAAACGCAATGTAATCTGGGATTTGCACCGGCCCCAGAATTTTAATATTACGCAAAACCGCGAAACTATTCTGGCTATTGTGGATCGCTTTGAGGCCCCGCCTGGTGCCAAATCGGCTGGTCTGCTAACCATGCGCCATTATAACAGCGCCTGGTGGAACTCCAGCGTGCGTGATAGTCAGGGGAAAGCCGGCATGTTGGCCAGCGGCCCCATGTACGATTCGTTGGGGAGGGGCAACGGAAATGTGCGGCTTACTCCTTTTTATCAATACGGAGTTTGGGCTTTCGGCAACCAGAACTGGCGTAACACAACCGACTTACGCCGGAGCAATATCAATTGGGTCGACCGCCACGAACTGCTATACAACAACCCTGCTTCGGTAGACTACCGCAAACCTATCAACGTAAACTATTATGCGTCTAAAGCAGATACCTTTTATACTATTTACGCCATGCCGCATTATATTACTTATGTGCCGGAGCGTGACCCGCTGAAAGTGCCTTATGGCGGAAACGGCGATTGGTATATTTTCCGTTTGGCCGAATCCTATTTAATAAGAGCCGAAGCATATTATTATAAAGGTGCTTTGCCCGAAGCGGCCAATGATATAAATAAAGTGCGGCTACGGGCCAAGGCCTTACCAGTTACAGCCGGACAGGTTACCCTCGATTTTATATTTGATGAAAGCGCCCGGGAATTATTCGCTGAAGCGCCGCGTCATACCGAATTGGTGCGGGCCTCCTACATTTTGGCTAAACTTAATCGGGGTGGCTATAGCTTAAGTAATTTCAGCGAGAAGAATTATTTCTACGATCGGCTTATGAAGTATAATTCTTTTTATACCTCTAAACCTTCCATGCTGGATAACTCTGCCAAAATTGCTCCTTTTCACGTGTTATGGCCCGTGCCAGCTAACGTGATAACAGCGAATACATTGGGAAGAATTAACCAGAATGTAGGCTATGTGGGAGCTGAGAGTAATATGACCCCGCTGCAAACAATAGAATAAAATAACCTTTGTGTAAAGCAGTAAGCGTAAACGGCTGCTAAGTTGCAGCCGTTTACGCTTGCAAAGATTGTAGCGCTAACAATACCATTTTCAATAAATTTTTTACTTATTTATTTCCAATGGAAAATTTTAAAAGGCCTCTAACCCTGATAATTTTTTAAAACCAATTCCCCACTAATAATTTAAGAATAAATGAAAAAATCGTTTTTGCTATTATTTCTTATTTATGCACAAGTGATTACTTTCTCTCACGCGGAGGAGTACCAGGACACCTTTACCTGGAAAGCGGGAGTTGCCCGTATAGACATTACGCCCGAACACCCCATGTGGCTGGCGGGCTACGGCGCCCGCACCAAACCTTCGGTGGGTACCTTGCATACTATCTGGGCCAAAGCTTTGGTAATGGAGGATGCCACCGGTAAAAAGGCTGTTCTGGTAACCACCGATTTGTTAGGTATTCCGAAAGGCGTATCGGACAATATCCGGGATAGATTAAAATCAAAATTTAACTTAACGCGGGACCAAATACTCCTGAATAGTTCCCATACCCATTCGGGGCCTGTTTTGCAAAATGCCTTGTCCGATGTATACCCGCTGGACGCGGAACAGCAACAGAAAGTGGTGCAATATACCCGCAGGTTCGAAGATCAGGTAGTGAATTTAGTTGGTACTGCTTTAAAGTCCCTGCAACCCGTACAATTGTTCGCCCAAAATGGCGTAACACGTTTTCAGGTAAACCGGCGCAATAACAAAGAGGCTACGTTGGTCGACCAAACCGAATTAAAAGGCCCCAATGATTATGCGGTGCCGGTAATTAAGGTAGTAAACAAGGCCGGCAAATTACTCGCTATTACTTTTGGTTACGCCTGCCATCCTACTGTATTAGATGGTTACCAATTTTCGGGCGATTACGTTGGCTTTGCGCAATTGGAACTCGAAAAGGCTCATCCCGGCACAATGGCCTTGTTTTTTCAGGGAGCAGGAGCTGATCAAAACCCCATGCCCCGCCGCACCCTGGCCCTGGCAAAACAACATGGCCGGACCCTGGCGGTGGCAGTAGAACGGGTGCTGGAAGAAGAAATGCGTCCCTTGGCTGCCCAGTTAACCACTACCTACGCCGAAATACACTTACCTTTGAGCACACCTCCCAGCACCGTTGAAT
>JAQBNV010000310.1 GCA_028288395.1 Adhaeribacter sp.
AAACCGGTTGATTACCAGCGGAAAGCCGGTGCGGATGTAAAAATTGGCATTACCTCGGCCTTAAATCTCGACCTGACCATTAACCCGGATTTCAGTCAGGTAGAAGTAGACCGGCAGGTAACCAACCTGGAACGGTTTGAATTATTTTTTCCCGAGCGCCGGCAATTCTTCCTCGAAAATGCCGATTTATTCGCCAACTTCGGTTACGGTACCATCCGGCCTTTCTTTTCGCGCCGTATTGGCTTGAATGTTCCCATCCGGGCCGGGGCCCGCCTGAGCGGCAAATTAAATAAAGACTGGCGCATCGGACTGATGGATATGCAAACGGCCGGCGTCGAAGAACAGGATTTGCCTGCGCAGAATTTTGCCATCGTTTCGCTGCAACGCCGGGTTTTTTCCCGGTCAAATATCGGCATCCTGTTTGTAAACAAAGAATCGCTGAACTACCCCACCCACTCCGACACCCTTACTCCTTCCTACACCCGCTATAACCGCAACGTGGGTTTAGAATACAACCTCGCTTCGGCCAATAATGTCTGGACCGGTAAGGCATTTGTGCTAAAATCTTTTTCGCCGGATAAATCGGGACAGGATTTGGTGCAGGCGGCGCACCTGGAATACCGCAGCCGCAAATGGAACCTGCTGTTGCAGGAAGAATACGTTGGTAAAAACTATACTGCCGAAGTGGGTTATGTACCCCGAAGTAATTATTATAAAATAAATCCGCTGGCGAGTTATTCTTTTTTTCCGAAAGGGAGTTCTATCCTAAGCCACGGTCCCAAGGTTAGCCTCACGCATTTCTTCGATGATAAGCTGCAGAAAACCGATAACCTGAATATGTTACTTTATACCCTGAGTTTCCGGTCCCAGGGTGTATTTACGGTGGGTTTTGATGATGAATACGTAAAATTATTACAACCCTTCGACCCGACTAATTCTGGCAAAGACACCTTGTCGCGCGGCACCGAGCATCACTGGAAGGCCTGGCGCACCGAATTTGTATCGAAACCCCAAAGTCTTTTTACCTACGCCTTCAACACTCGCTCCGGCTCCTATTATGCCAACGGCTCCCGGCTGAATTTAGCAGGCCAGATCGGGTACCGGTTTCAGCCTTTTGTGAAGTTACTGGCCAATGTCAGTTACAACGACATCCGCCTGCCCGAACCCTGGGGCAGCACGAAGTTCTGGCTCGTCGGCTCGCAACTGGACCTGACCCTGACAAACAAAATATTCTTTTCCAGCTTTTTCCAGTACAACGAGCAAACAAATAACATTAACCTGAATACCCGGTTCCAGTGGCGCTACCAACCGGCCTCCGATTTATTTATCGTATATACTGACAATTATTTACCAGCCCCTTTTTCGGTCCGGAACCGGGCCCTGGTTTTAAAACTTACCTACTGGTGGAACAGCTAACCCATTTGTGCCAGCCTTATTTAAAAAACAAACACCCACGCGGGTGGTGGCGTATGGCAGGGACCGGTAGAAGATATATATAAAGGCCTAATTTTCGTTCTGAATATATTTGCTTAGTTTCCCTGTTTGAAAATTCCTTATCCTTATTTCGATTAGTAGTATGAGAAAATTAATTGCCGGCACTTTCTTACTCACCCATTTATTAACCATCGGTTGTTCGCAGGCTACCCGCGATGATAAATCTGTTGCTGAAAATACAGCGACCAAGGGTAGTGCCACCCAGGCTTCGGCAGCGGACGTCCTGAAATTAACCCTGGAACTAACCAACAACCGATACCAGAACAAAACGCAATCACGCTCGGTGCTGACTTTTACGAATACCAGTAACCAAACCCTGCCGGCCAAAGGCTGGAAACTATATTTTAATGGGGCCCGCCTGAACACCGCTGATTCGGCGGTTGCGGCCGTTAAGCTTGTAAACGGTGATTTATTTTACCTGGCTCCTGGTTCTAAATTCAAACCCATTGAAGCGGGGAAAACAGGAAGAATAGAGGTAGCCGGCCGTTCTATCCGGAATGTTTCGGATTTCCCGGTAGGCTTTTACCTGGTGTATGACCAAGAACCAAAAAAAGCTTTTCCGGTACCAGTTGAAATAAAACCCGGCGATAATTTCCAGAAATCAGAACAGGCCCTGGCCGCCCGGATGTATAAAGAAAACGGAGTAATAAAAGATATTCCGGTTGAAAAATTAACAAAAGTATTTCCCACCCCAAATTCCTATACTGAGAAAGGGGAAGCCTTTACCCTGAACCAGGAACTGGCTATAGTGGCAGATAATGAATTCCGGCAGGAAGCAGAAAAATTAGCCAGTGCGCTGGCCGGTATTCTGGGAAATAAACCCAGTATTAGCACCCAGGGTACGGGTAAAGCAATCCGGTTGCGCAAAAAGGCAGGTATTCCGGCCGAAGGTTACGAATTAACTATTAACCCGAACGGCATTGAGATTTCGGCTTCTTCGGCGGCCGGTATTTTTTACGGTGTCCAGTCCCTGAAAACCTTGCTTCCTCCTGCCACTTTTGCGGGTAAAATTAATGCTATTACCATACCGGGTGTTGAGGTGAAAGATGCCCCGCGGTTTGGCTACCGGGGCTTTATGATGGATGTTGCCCGTAATTTTCAACCTAAATCGGAGGTGCTGAAAGTGCTGGATGCCATGGCCCTGTATAAAATGAATGTCTTCCATTTCCACTTTAGCGAAGACGAAGGCTGGCGCCTCGAAATACCGTCTTTTCCTGAATTAACTGCGGTGGGCGCCACCCGCTTACACGATCCGGAAAATAAAACCAGCCTGGGGCCTTCTTACGGTTCCGGACCAAGTGCCGAAAGCCAGTCCGGCACCGGCTTTTTTTCCCGCGCTGATTTTATCGAGATCTTAAAATACGCCAACGATCGCCATATTCGGGTTATCCCCGAGATAGAATCGCCGGGGCACGCCCGCGCCGCCATTAAAGCCATGGATGCACGTTACAACCGGCTGATTAAAGAAGGAAATAAAGTTGAAGCCGAACGTTATCTCCTGCGGGATTTAAATGATAAATCAACGTACCGCTCGGTGCAGGGCTGGAACGACAACGTGATGGATGTATCGCAGCAATCAACTTATAACTTTTTAGAAAAAGTGGTGGATGATATTAGGGCCATGTACCAGGAAGCCAAATCCCCTTTAACCACTATTCATTTCGGCGGCGATGAGGTTCCGAGTGGGGTTTGGCAAAAATCGCCGGCCGTACAGAATCTAATGAGCAAAAACAAAGCGGTTAAAACCGTTGATGATTTATGGTATTACTATTTCGGTAAAGTTAACCAACTCCTGAAAGCCAGGAATTTATATTTATCGGGCTGGGAAGAAATTGGCCTTAAAAAAATAGTGCAAAATGGTAAGGTAAACTGGATGCCCAACGAAACTTTTGCCAACGATAATTTTCACGTAAACGTCTGGAAAAACAGCCCGGGTTCAGGTGCCGAAGACCTGGCCTACCGCATGGCCAATGCCGGCTACAAAGTAATATTAACGGGAGTTACCCATTTGTACCTCGACCTGGCTTATTCGCCCTCTTATGCCGAACCGGGCTTGTATTGGGGTGGCTTCGTAGGCCTGGAAAAACCATTTTACTTTATTCCGTACGATTACCTGCGCAACTTAAAAGAAGACGACAACGGCAACCCCATTAACCGGGCCATTATTAAAAGCAAAGAGGCTTTAACCGCCAAAGGCCGGGCCAATATTGTGGGTATCGAATCACCGCTCTGGTCCGAAACGAACCATACGCCCCTGGCTTTTGAGTACAAGATGCTGCCCAAGTTGCTGGGCGTAGCCGAACGGGCCTGGGCCAAAGACCCGGCCTGGGCTACCGAAAATGATGCAGCCAAAAGCCAGGCTTTGTACAACCAGGCCTGGTCGGAGTTTGTAAATGTGGTAAGTAAAAGAGAATTACCCCGCCTGGATGTTTACGCCGGCGGTTTTAATTACCGCATTGCCCCGCCAGGTGCGGTAATTCAGGATGGTAAAGTATTGGCCAACGTGCAATTGCCGGGGAACACCATCCGGTATACCACCGATGGCTCCGAACCAACGGCACAGAGTCCGGAATATACCCAACCCATTGCAGCAAACGGCACCGTTAAATTAAAAGCCTTCAACCCCGCTGGCCGGGGCAGTAACACCGTTACGCTGGTAAACTAAAAACTATTATCCTGCCAGGTAAAAAAATCATTTTACCTGGCAGGTTTTTTACTTCCAGTTCCATCAATCTTCTTTTTTTACCATCCCGAAAATACTCGAAGAATTTCGAAAGAATTTATTCTTTAAAGTGCCTCACTGATATCTCTTATACCAAATAGCCTTAACCACCTGCCATTCCACAGCAATTCCCACTCCGTCATCCGGTAGAATTCGAAGAATTCCAGAAGGATCTTGTGTTTAGAAAGTAAAGTAGGTAACTACTGCTTTACCAATGGTTACCTGTAAGGCCATTTAAGCAAAAGATCCTTTAGGAATTCTTCGAATTCTTTCAGGATGACAAGAAATGGATTTTTAATTAATCATTTTTTTTCATCTGTTTGGAAGGCAGATTATTCCATTCTGTATTAATTATTCCAAAGCCAACAATATACGGATTAAATTTTACCAATATTTAATTGTATT
>JAQBNV010000333.1 GCA_028288395.1 Adhaeribacter sp.
TAAATAAAAATACCCGGCAGTTGGCACGGGTATTTTCAGATGAGCGTGAGAAAAGCAATATCTGGTTTTAAAAATCATATACTGCCGACTGAGACTTATAAATAATGGTTAAAGTGCAGGCCGTAGCTTTCTTCCTGTAGTACGTCTTTCCATTGCCGAATAATTTTTTTGTACTCCTGCCCCACAGCCCGGATATTGCGGTTTAGGTCGTAGAGACCCAGGGTATTAACAACACCAGCATCGTTGCGCAGCGCCGAATCCCAGTCTACCTGGTCGATGAGGCTGTACCAGGTAAAACCAACCAGCGGAATACCATCTCGCTTCAGGCGTTTGGCATTAGCCCACTCTTTGCGGAGCCAACCCACCGCATTTGGTTCGATCATGTTGGTTTCGGTGTGCATAACCGGCAACCGGTAACGGCGGTAATATTGGTGGGTAATTACGTAATACCCGAATATTTCGCCCGAAGCACTGGTGGTTCCGTTGGGATGTACCATGTGTTCGTTGGTATAATAGTAATCATTACCCATAATACAGTGGGCTTTTACCTGATTTTCGCGGAACCACTGGTATTCCTCGCGGGTCATGCCATGGTCTTGCAGGTAAAAAAACATTTCGGCTGCAATGGGATACCCGTAGGTTAAATCCAACGACAGAAAACGTTTCTGGTTGAGGAAGTGCGCCAGTTTGGAGCAGCTCGGGTCTTCGGCGTGGAAATATTCTGATGATTCGCTCTGAATAAAAATAGCTTCGGGCTGTATACGCATAATAGCTGCCATTGCCAGCACATTGGCTTTACACAGGTTTTTTAAGGCGGTTACGTAAGCCCGGTCGCTGGACAAACACTCGTTCCACCAGCCGTATTGGGCCGAGAACATAGCGGTAATAAAAATTTCGTTGATAGGAGTATAAAATTGCAAATACGGGTACCGGCGTGCGAAAGCCAGGGCGTATTCGGCAAAATAGGCCGGGAAATCGGGGTTCTGGAAATTGCCCAGCCAATCGGGCATGCCGAAGTGGCAAAGGTCCACAATCGGAACAATATTTAATTCTTTTAAAGCATTAAAGGTTTCGTCGGTAAAATCCCAGTTGTAGCGCCCGGGCCCCTCATAAACCGAATAAAAAGGTGGTCCGTACCGCAGAAACTCAATGCCCATTTCCTTTACTAGATTAAAATCTTCGCGCCACCTTTTATAATGATTGGCTTTCTCCATTTCATCTACCCGTTTCACCGTTCCATCCGGCAGAATTATGTTAGGATAACTGTTCTCGATGCCCGTGGCAAACATGAATTGACTGATTGGTTTCATATAAAAAGGATTAAGTAAATACGCTGCTTTTTAAGTCATTTTTTAAAGCAGACACTGTTCATTATTTATCTTAAATTTTATGCTTATTATATTCTTATTGGTTTGGGTTAATAGATTTGGTTAAAGGGCCGGCTGTAAGTTAGTTTATTATAGTTAAATCAGCTGCGCGTTATAACCGGCCATTTTAATTCTTTAGCAGAATATCAGCAGCAGCCAAGCTTACCCCACTTGGCAACCGCACTTTGACGACTTACCAGCAGTGATTTTTATAATTGAAACCATATATTCGGGAAAGTAGCCCCTTAGGTTTAGTTAAGTACCAGAAAGGTTGTATTTAGCCCGGCCTTCGGCGTACAGAAAACGGCGTGAAAAGCGTAAATCTAAGTGGTTGTCAGGCAGTTGCTTTTCATTTCTAGCCAAATTCTGTTTTATTTTTCGTTTGTATGATTATCTTGCCGCTTTCATTCACGAAACAGTTTACCCATGGAAAAGCTATTTAGGGCCATTTATCTATCCCCTATTGGTATGATAGCGGTAACCGCCACAGAACACCATATCGTGTCGGTGCTGTTTGCTGATGATCCGGTGGAAGCCAATGGAGCTGGTTTGCCCGCCTGCCTCGACAGTTGCCTGCAACAATTGGCCGAATATTTTGCCGGGGAACGCAAAATTTTTCAATTACCCATTGCCTCGGCCGGCACCAACTTTCAGGAGCAGGTATGGCAGCAACTGAACAAAATCGAATTTGGTAAAACGTTGTCTTATTACGATTTATCTGTTCGGCTAGGTAATTTAGGAGCCATCCGGGCGGTGGGCAGCGCCAATGGCAAAAATCAATTATTACTTATACGCCCCTGCCACCGGGTTATCGGCTCCGATGGCCAATTGGTAGGATATGCCGGCGGCCTGTGGCGTAAAAAATGGTTGCTGGCCCACGAACGCAAAATAAACGGCACGCACCAGTTAACGTTGTTTGGCTAGCACTGGTAATTACCACTCCCAATATTTTCCAAGAAACCTTATACTTCACTTTACACTGCCAAACTTTGCCGCAATATTTCGGCAAAGAGATATACATCTTCGAAAGTGTTGTAGAGGGGTGTGGGCGCTACCCGGATTACGTTGGGTTCGCGCCAGTCCAGGATTACCCCGGCTTGGGTTAGCCTGTCGAATACCTGGCGGCCCTGCTGGTGCACCAATAAAGATAACTGGCAACCGCGCCTATCTGGTTCAGTCGGGGTAATAATTTCAATTATTTCTTTAGGAGCCGCCATATCGTTTATTAAATATTCGAGGTAGCCCGTTAGCATTTCACTTTTCCGACGCAATGCGGGCATGGTAGCGGCATCAAAAATATCCAGCGAAGCTTTGTGAATGGCCATCGGGAAAATAGAGGCATTACTTAACTGCCAACCCGCAGCGCCCGGCATGGGCTTAAAGCCTTTGCGCATCTGAAACCGTTCTTCCTGGTTGTGGCCCCACCAGCCACCGTAGCGGGGCAACTTCGGATTATTACCGTGTTTTTCGTGTACAAAGGTACCCGACACGCCTCCCGGACCCGAATTCAGGTATTTATAAGTACACCACACCGCAAAATCTACCTGCCAATCGTGCAGGTTTAGTAATATATTGCCGGCGGCATGCGCCAAATCAAAACCCACGTAAGCGCCGGCTTCGTGTCCGGCTTTGGTGATGGCGGCCATATCAAATACCTGCCCGGTATAATAATTTATGCCGCCCATCATAATAAGGGCTAGTTGGTGGCCGTGTTCCCGGATAGTTGCCAAAATATCATCGGGGTGCAGGGTATATTCGCCGGGCCGGGGCGTAAGTTCAATAATAGCTTCTTCGGGGTCCAGGCCGTGGTATTTTACCTGCGTTTCTAACGCATACTGGTCAGAGGGGAAAGCGCCGGCTTCAGTAATTATTTTGTACCGATCAGTGGTTGGTTGAAAAAAAGAAACGAGCATTAAATGCAGGTTGGTGGTCAGGTTGTTCATCACCACTACTTCTGTATTTTTAGCGCCTACCAGCCGTGCTTCTTTTTCTTCTAAATATTGGTGGTAATGCAGCCAGGGATTAGTGCCGTGAAAATGGCCTTCCACACCCAGGTTTTGCCAATCTAAAAACTCCTGTTCTACGGCTGCCCGCGCTGTTTTGGGCTGCAGCCCCAGCGAGTTGCCGCACAAATAAATAGAATCCCGGCCATTAACCGGCGGTATAAAAAACTGCGCCCGAAAATGCTGTAAAGAATCCTGCTGATCTAAATCCCTGGCAAAAGCAATGGTATTCTGATAATTCATATTTTAATTTAAAACATTATAACGGTTTGCAGATTTGTGATGGGCGGTCTTTCAGCACAAATGTTCATTTGGAGAACTGAACTTTCTGTAAACATAAAACTGTCTGCGGAGCACGAAACCCCGCCTATTGCAAATCTGCTGTTAGCGGTTTGGGCTTTTTGTCCTTAGTTGTTGCTTAAGTTTATGGTTTTTCTTAATTCCATATTTCATTCATCTCTGTCAATACAATTGGCTTACCATCAGTAACAACAATAGTATGTTCGTGTTGTGCCATAAAACCGCCCTTATTTCCTACCATTGTCCAACCGTCTGGTAAAGTTTCCGCATAAGAGGAAGTCTTTGAAATAAATGTTTCAATAGCAACTACCGAATTTTTCTTAAACCTTGTAAGATTAAATTTATCTCTGAAATTAGCTATTTCACTTGGTTCCTCGTGAAGGCTTCTTCCTATTCCGTGACCTGTCAAATTTTTGATGACTTTGTAGCCTCTTTTTTTAGCTTCAGTTTCAATTAAAAATCCAATGTCAGAAATGCGAACCCCACCTTTTATGTGGCAAATTGCTTTATGTAAAATTTGTTTTGAAGCGGCAACAATTTCTTGGTGTTGGTTTACATCCGTCCCAAGAACAAATGAACCTCCATTATCTGACCAAAAGCCATCTAGTTCTGCTGAAACGTCAATATTAATTAAATCACCCTCACCAAGTATTTTTTTGTCAGATGGTATGCCGTGACAAAATTCATTATTTACACTTATGCAAGTCCAGCCAGGAAAACCATAAGTCAAGTATGGCGCTGATTTAGCGCCTAAGTCATTAAGAATTTGTCCGCCATAGTTGTCTAATTCCTTTGTCGTCATACCGGGTTTGGCAAAATTTCTCATTTCTTTTAAAGTGAGGGCAACAGCTTCACTTGCTTTTTTCATCCCAACCAATTCTGACGCTTGTGTAATCGACATATTTTTCTTTATTTAATTGTTTCCTGTGTCATTTTCTAGCTAGTTCGCTAACATGTCCCTTGAAGGCATCCGGCATCGACAGCAAAATTAACGTTTTGTCTTTTGGTTTAGGCTGGTTGCTACTGGCTAAAATAGTAACAGCTAGCCAAGGGAATTTACTAACGTAAAACAAATCTTATTTCACAAGGGATATTTTTAAAGTGTTCTCTTCTTGGTGGTTGCCGCCTGCATCCTTAAAGCTTTTACTTAACCGTTTGTTTACCGGTTGGCGCATTTTGGGAAAAGTTTGTTAAAAGCCCCCTTCAACAGTACTTTTATGGCAACTATTGTAAGTAGCTTTTAGTCATTTAAGATGGGCTTGGTTACAAGGGTGGGCAAATAATCCGTGGTTCGCTTTTAAAATATTGTTTTTTTAATCGAACTGGCGGATTATTCGTATATCCGTTATATATTTGCAAAAATTTCAGCTTTAATAATGACTTTATTCTCTTTTCCTTCCGCTGCTCTTATCTGCACTTGCTTAGCATGTTGTATGTGTTGTATGGCGCTCGCTTAAGGAAAGATTGTATAGATAAAACTATTCATAGAACTTTAAAAGGTCTTTCCCCTCTATCCGGAAAGACCTTTTTATTTAAAGCTAACCAAATACATTAAGTATGAAGCCTCTTTTAAACGAAATTGTAATGTGTTGTTGCTGCTGTAACCACCCGGCAGAGAGGCTCGATTTTGCTTTTATTTTTTAAAAGCAGCTGTTGTAAAAGCCTTTTTGCCCCAGCAGGAAGGCTTTTTTTATTTTAGAAAAATATAAATTAATATACAAATGCTTAGTTTTCGTTCCGAATTAGAAAACCCGATTGTTCAGAAAGAAATTATTGAACTCGACAAAAAAATACGGCAGTTCCGGGGAGGCCAGTTGCCCGAAGAAAAGTTTCGGAGCCTGCGCTTAACCCGTGGTATATACGGTCAGCGCCAGCCGGGCGTACAGATGGTGCGGATTAAATTACCTTTCGGTCGCGTTACGGTAAAGCAATGGAACCGCATTTGCGATGTTTCGGATGAATATGCTTCTAAAAACCTGCACCTTACTACCCGTCAGGATATTCAGATTCACTTTGTGAGCCTGGATCGTACGCCGGAGCTATGGGAAAAACTGGCCCAGGACGACATAACCCTGCGGGAAGCCTGCGGTAATACGGTCCGTAACGTTACGGCGTCGGCTAACGCTGGTATAGACCCGAACGAGCCCTTTGATGTATCGCCGTACGCCCACGAAACATTTAAATATTTTGTCCGCAACCCCATTTGCCAAGAAATGGGCCGTAAGTTTAAAATTGCCTTCTCTTCCGGGGAGTCCGATACGGCTTTTGCCTATATCCACGATATTGGGCTAATACCCAAAGTGCAGTTCCAGAACGGCGAAGAAGTGCGGGGCTTTAAGGTTAAGGTTGGCGGCGGCTTGGGCGCGCAACCGATGCTGGCCTATACCGCCTACGAGTTTTTGCCCGAAGATCAGGTAATTCCTTTAATTGAATCGGTAATTCGGGTATTTGACCGCCACGGCGAACGCGTGAGCCGCAACAAGGCCCGTATGAAATACCTGATTCAAAAAATCGGGTTTGACGCCTTTATGGAATTAGTAGCCCAGGAGCGCATTGCCAACAAAACCAAATCTTACATAATCGATCGCAACAGTGTGCTGCCCTCCGAACCGGCCCCGGTAAAAGAAGTACCGGCCGTGGATATTTTAAACCAGCAGCACTACGATGCGTGGCTTAAAACAAACGCAGTAGAACAAAAGCAAAAAGGCTTTTATGCCGTATGGGTACGGGTACTGAAGGGCGATATTCCTACCGGGAAAGCCCGCATATTGGCCCAAATGGTAGCTGATTTCGCCGCCGACGACATCCGGATTACCCCGAACCAGGGTTTATTGTTAAAATCTATCCGGCCCGAGGCCTTGCCTTACGTATTCCACGTACTCGACAGCCTGGGCTTTGCGCTGCCTGGGTTTAACAGCACTACCGATATTACAACCTGCCCGGGCACCGATACCTGTAATTTAGGTATTACCAACAGCATGGATTTAGCCGCGGTATTGGAAACCATGATGCTGGATGAGTTTCCGGATTTGATTTACAACAACGATATCAGTATAAAAATAAGCGGCTGTATGAACTCCTGCGGACAGCATGGGTTGGCCCAGATTGGTTTCCACGGCAGCTCTATCAAACACGGGGTACAGGTGATTCCGGCCTTGCAGGTAATGCTGGGTGGCGGCACCATTGCCAACGGCGAAGGTCGTTTGGCCGAACGGGTCGTAAAAGTGCCAACTAAAAAAGGTCCCGATATTCTGCGGACTTTATTTAACGATTTTGAAGCGAATGGTCAGGAAGGGGAACTCTTCAACCAATATTACGACCGCCAAAGCAAAAATTATT
>JAQBNV010000349.1 GCA_028288395.1 Adhaeribacter sp.
TTATTATGTTAATAAATATTATGATGCTGATGCGACTTCCTCTTCCAACCAGGATAACAACTGGATGATTTTGCGGTATGCTGATATATTGCTGACTTATGCCGAGGCGCTTAACGAAATCAGCACCGGCAATCCGGAAGCTTACAAAGCAATTAACATGGTAAGAAGACGGGCTTTTGGCGAAAATATCAAAACCGATACGCCGCAGCCGCACGACTTAAAAGGGCTTAACCAAAGTGCCTTCCGGCAGGCCGTTTACGGCGAAAGACGCTTTGAATTTGCCTTCGAAGGCCACCGCTGGTTCGACCTGGTGCGTACAGGCCGCCTGATAAAGACCATGCAGAACAAAGGATATTCCAACATTAAGCCCGCGCATTTATTATTCCCAGTTCCTCAGGACGAAATAGCACTGAATCCTAACCTAGGTCAGAACAACGGCTATTAATTAATAAATTAAGTAATAAAAAAAGCGGCTCCCGAAAAGGAGCCGCTTTTTTTATAGGCAGTTATCAAATATGAAATAAAAGATTATACCCCTAAAAATCAATCAAGCGCTTTAGGCTAGGAGTGGCCATAGCCTTAAAATTTTTTGTTCATTAGTAAATCATTAACCTCCTATTATTTATTCCTGCTATCGCCAGCTTCCCGCTGGTGATAATATTCTTTAGGCCTCTGGCCGCTATAATTTTTAGCAGCACCTTACTTTGCTGGGTTAGTGCTAACTTGCTGGGCAATGGTACCCAATAATTTGGGATACTTATAGGCCTAAGCCTGATTATTGTTCCGGAATAGAAAAATAATTAATGCCTTGGCCGGAAAGAACCCAATTTTATTTCAAGGTTTGGCTTAAAAGCGGTCATTCCGCACTGCTTAATGCGGCCGATCTTTCCTGAAGTTTCTGCAGATGCCGTACGGCGGCTATTACTAGATTATTATCCATGGTATGAACTTCCACGCCTTTTCCAATCCGTTCGAGCAGCATGATGGTTAGCTTGCCGCCCAGGTGCTCACGGAACTCCTGCAAGCCATGCAGTAAACTATCCGGGTGCGAAGCATCCTCCAGGTGTCTATCCAATTCCGGTACAAATAAATCGAAGCCCAAAGTCCGGATTACCGTTAATATCTGGGTGAGTTCATCGGCCGAAAGCCGGCCGGTTAAGTGCGAATACACGGAGTCGAGGGCAATACCCAGCGAAACGGCTTCGCCGTGCCGAATCTCGAAATTGCTCAACGGCTCCAGTTTGTGTGCCGACCAATGACCGAAGTCCAGCGGACGCGACGAACCTTGTTCAAACGGGTCGCCGCCGGCAATATGCTGCAGGTGCATTTCGGCGCACCGGTAAATCAGGTATTGCATCGCCGGCATGTCGCGCTGCGCCAGCTTCACGGCGTTTTCCTGAATAAACCGGAAAAAGGTTTCATCTTTGATCAAGCTTACCTTAATGGCTTCCGAAATACCGGAACGCCAATCGCGATCGTTTAGGGTAGTTAAAAAATTAAAGTCGTTCAGAACAGCATAAGGCGGGGCAAAATTGCCGAGGAAATTTTTCTTGCCGAAAGCATTTACACTGTTTTTAACGCCAATACCAGAATCGTTCTGTGATAAAACAGTAGTAGGAATCCGGATATGCCGGATTCCGCGGTGGGCAATAGATGCTACGTACCCAACCATATCCAGCAGAGCGCCGCCCCCAATGGCTACCATATAGGAGTGCCGGTCGATGCCAAAATTATTAACTGCTTCCAGGAGTTGCTGAACCAGCTCAGGCTGGTTCTTACACTGCTCGCCGCCCGGCACTACGGTTAAATCGCCGTTTAAGGCCAATACATTGGCGTGGTTCAGGAAATAATTTTTCAGATCGGTTTGCAGGTTCGGGTGCGCTTCCTGCACCCCGCTATCAATTACAAAAAAAACCTTGCGTTGGCCCTCGCCGCCATCTCCGGCAATAACATCGCGGAAAAGGGGATTAGCAGGATCAAATAAACCTTCGGTAAAATGAACAATATAAGAAAATGGGACCTGGAACTTCTGGTGGATAGAGGATATATGCATTTAAATATTCAGCGCTTAAATAAAATCTGGCTTACAGGCTTTTTTTAATATTTCCAAATTGGTCAAAGTTAGCCTTATTATTCTTTTTGTTAGTTATAAAAGTAAATATTTTAGGTTAACCAAAAGGGATTTAATTAAGTAACGGCAAATTGCTTGGCGAGGTATCGCGAAATAGGGAATAATGCCAAAACCAGCAGCCCGTATACCCAACCGGCAAAACCGGCGGCAATGGCGGCATCCAGCATAATCAAGGCTATTACGCCTGCTTTTACGGCAAACCGGATGTGCTGGGCTTCCAACGTTTTGATGGCTTTTATCAGGGGTGGAAATATAAGGTAAGTAAACAATACGAGGAAAGGCATGGCGTACAAAATCTGGTATTGCTGCAGGCGCATCAGGGACAGAATGCCGCCAATTACTAGCAGGTACAAAAACAAAGCGCCCAGCAATATTTTTTTATTGCCCCCGTGTACTTCGCCGCGGCTAATAACGGTAATGGCCGCGATGTAAACGATGGGGATTATTGCCAGGTACCAGTAAACGCTAACGGCCGCTGGCACCGCGCTCATGCCTAATAATAAATTGCCACCCCGGCAGGCACCCATATTTAGGGGGCCCAAAATGGAGTGGTGTTTGCCAATGGCATTGTAGATTAATGCCAGCATAGCTACCACCACGGCCAGTACACCGCTCAACACCGAAACCTGAAATGCGGCTCCGATACCCAATATTAATAAAGCTGCGCCCAGCATGGTAGCGCTCAACCGGCTGGCCGCCCCGCTGGGTATGGGGCGCTCGGGCCTTTCTACCCGGTCCAGGTCAGCGTCGAATACATCATTAAAAACTACACCGCCGCCGTACAAACCAATGGTGGCGGCAATAAGCCAGTACAAAAGCTGTAGCTGCGGGTGAGCCGCTGAAAAACCACCTTGCTGCACCAGCAGGCCAACCGAACCCGAAGCGGCAAAACCCAGCATAATATCGGCGATGGCCGTAATAATATTGGCCGGCCGCATAAGTACCAGGTGCGCGTAAATTCGGTTCATGTTGTGGAGTTATACCATTTAGCAATGCACAAATTTGCTAAATAATCGCTTATATTCCGCACTATTTACCGGTTGTTTAAAAGATATAATGCGATCGGCCGGATGTTTTTTAAATTTATTTCATATTTATTTAACGAATGATCCGCGAATCTTTTTCGCCGGTCTCGATGCTCGGGGTCTGACCACCGCGCAGAATAGAATTGCCGGAGTATTTAAGGCTCTGGTCGATGCCCGTAGCCTCCAGCCAGTCGCTTTCCTGCATCTGACCACTCTGGCCAAATGCGTCCAGGGCATTCTGGTAAGATACCATCCGCACCGACTCCTCGGAAATGCCGCGTTCCAGCATTAAATGAGCCGTTTTGGGTACCGCCAGCGGGTCGCTGATTCCCCAGTCGGCAGCGCTGTTGATCATGATACGCTCGTGGCCGTATTGGCGCACTATTTCGGTCATGCGTTCATTGCCCATTTTGGTATGGGGGTAAATGGTAAACGCCGCCCAGAAGCCGCGGTCCAGCACATCTTTTACCGTTTCTTCGTTGTTATGGTCAACAATTACCAGGCTAGGGTCCAGGCCATGTTCCAGCGCCACCTCCATGCTTTTAATCGTGCCTTTCCTTTTGTCACGGTGTGGGGTATGAATTTGCACCGGCAGCCCTACTTCTTTGGCCAAATCCAGTTGCAAGCGGTAATATTTGTCTTCAGCGGCAGTCTGGTCGTCGTACCCGATTTCGCCTACGCCTACAACGCCTTCTTTCAGCACAAACAACGGCAATAATTCCATTACTGCTTCGGCGAGGGCTTCGTTGTTTGCTTCCTTGGAGTTTAACCCGATGGTGCAATAATGTTTAATGCCAAACTGACTCGCCCGGAAGCGTTCAAAACCAATCAAATGGCTGTAATAATCTTTAAATGTACCAGCTTCGGTGCGGGGCTGACCCATCCAGAAAGCAGGTTCAATCATGGCCACTACCCCGGCTTTACGCATGGCTTCGTAATCGTCGGTGGTGCGGGAAATCATGTGGACGTGGGGATCTATGAATAGCATATTTTTAGTCGGTTTAATATTTTATTAGGTAAAGCTGTCTTATTAAGTTGTCTAAACAGGTTAAGTCCAGAATATTAAAATGGTAAATCGAGAATTATTTGTAAGCGCCTTCTCCAACCGTTTGCCAATTAAAATCCCCTGCTTGTAATTGCTTTTTCAACTCCGGGAATTTAGAAAGTAAATCCTTTGCTTCCGGTAAATTACTTTCAGCTAAAGCCAGTGCGGCGGCTTCTTTCTGAATATTTTCGGGACTTTGGAGCAATCGCTGGATATCTTTAATATTTTCGGCAGAAATAAACGGCCCTACCAGACGCCATAGTTCGGGCGTGAGGGTGCGGCCGGCGGCCCAGCGTTCGTGGGCGTAATCAATGGCAATATTGGCTAACGCTTCGTTGCGCCGGGCATCCAGGCCATAAATTCGATACAAGGGCCGGACATTAAATATCGATTTCAAAACCAACTGGTTCCAGGCTTCTTCCGGCAGGTAATCGTGCGGATAAGGATTATTTAGGGCAATGGCATCAAAAACCTGGGTCATGGTAGTGCGCACGCCTTCGGCCGCCCGCATAACGTGGCGTTCGGGGTAGGGTAGCAGGGGCAGGCTGGCGTACAGCGTAACTAATTCACTTAAATCGGCGGTACTGAAAACTTTATTCAGGATGGCTACATATTGTTCGGGCGTTTCGTGCGGAATAGCCCGTACCAACAGTGCTCGCGCCACCTGGTCAGTAGTCCAGTTTTGCGGGTTAAATCCGGCACGCAGATTTTCCGCTTCCTGCTGATCGGTTTCCGATAGAATAATCGGCTTTTTGCCGGTATAACGGGGTGCTACGCTAAAAGCCAGGTAAAAATCTTTCTCGGTTTTGAGGTTATCGAGTTGTTTTTGCAGCCAGGTTACGCCCGGTGCCGGTAACTGGGGTAAGAGTATTTTTAGTAAATAATCGCTTATGTTTGCTGCTGGCATCTTTTAGCTAAGAGAAATTTATTTTTCAGAAATAGGATTGGTGATGTAAACATAAAGCGTCCGCCGCTACCCACCAGCGCTACCAAATATAATTGCAACTAACGTAATCCGGCCGCAAAAATCTTATCAATACAAAGATAGCTGCCTTGGGAAAAGCAGCTATCTAATCAAGTAAAAGGTGACAAGAATCATTAATAAATATTAAGCAATCTTTACTTCTTTGCCGCCTTCCCGGATCGACTTGTAAATAGCTTCTATCACTTTTAAATCGCGTAGGCCTTCTTCGCCGGGTACGCTGGTAGGTTTATTCGTCTGGATACAATTTGCAAAATCATCCATTTGCGCTTCAAAGTGATCAATTTGCGGAAAATTCATTTCGCCTTTGCTCGTGCGGCCTTTAATACCGCCGTAGCCATAAGCCGGACGTAATTCCATCCATCCTTTTTCCGCCGAAGCAAACAAGCGTTCGGTGCTGGCGGCATAACTGGTGGTGCAGGAGGCCGTGGCCCCGCCCGGAAATTTCATTTGCCAGAATATCGTTTCGTCTACTTCTTTAAACTTAACCGGGTCGGTTTTAAATTCCTGGGCCGTTACGGTAAGGGGCTCTTCACCAATTACGTAACGACAACCCTGCAACGCATAAATGCCTACATCCATTAAAGCGCCCCCGCCGGCTAAGTCTTTTTTCAAGCGCCATTGGTTCGGATCGCCTATCCGGAAGCCATCAGCCGCTTCTACTAATTTAACCTGGCCAAAAACTTTTTCCTGGCCTAAACGCTTCATCTCTAAATTATGCGGCTCAAAGTGCAGGCGGTAACCAATAGCCAGCTGTTTGCCGGCTTTTTTGCAGGCAGCAATCATCTCTTCGCACTCTTTTACGGTATTTGCCATCGGTTTTTCGCAAAGCACATGTTTGCCTGCTTTGGCCGCCCGGATGGTAAACTCATGGTGCATGGAGTTGGGCAACACAATATAGACCAGATCAATATCCTTGTTTTTGGCAATGGTATCGAAGTTCTGGTAGTTATAGATATTCTTTTTCGGGATGTTATATTTTTTAGACCATTCTTCGGCTTTGGCGGGCGTACCGGTTACAATGCCGGCCAGGTAGCAGTTTTTGGTTTTTAACAGCGCTGGTGCAATCTGGTTTTTGCTCAGGCTGCCCAACCCAACCAAAGCCACCCCTAGCTTTTTATTTTTGTCTTGTGCGGCGTTTTGGGTGGTGGCTGATAAAAAAGGGAAAGCCGCAGTGGCCAAAGCGGCCGCTCCCAAACCCGTTGACAAGTTTTTAAAGAACCGGCGGCGGGAATTATCTGGCCCGCTGCCGGAAGAAAAATATTTTCTCATCAGTTGATGGTTTTATTTAATGGGCGAGTAATCGGTAGGCTTCATGAATACAGATTCTACCTTGGTGGTAAGAGAGCCGCCTCCTTTTACTTCGGATGCCTGGCGGGCTTCTATCCAAACCGGATCAGCCCGGAAAGCCTTAAAGGAGGCTTCGCCAGCGGCTTGGTCCTGGTGAGCCAGCAGGTAAATCAGCATATCTTTTTTTGTTTCTTTATCGCGGTCAGTAGCGCGCCAGTAACCAATATTGGTCATGCCGTGCTTCTCAAACAGTTTAACAGTATGGTCGCGGAAGCGAGCGTGAAGGTTTTCGATGTTGTTGGGCGATGCCGTATAGGTGCGTAACTCAAAGGTGCGGGGCGGATTTTTACTTTCCTGTTTCAGGGCCGGCGAGTAATCTGTAGCTTCCAGGTAAAGTGTTTCTACTTTGCTTACCAGTTTGCCATTGGCTTCAGAGGCCTTGGCTATTGCCTGCCATTCGGGATCGCTGCTGAAATTTTTCCAGGATTCATCGCGGGCTTGCCGGCTCGGGTAAGCTAGTAAATATATTATTTTATTCTCGGGATTATCGATGGGTACCCAATAGCCAACATTTACCATACCGTGTTTCGCAAAAACGCGGGTGGTATTATTCCGGAAGCGGGCATGCAAATCATCCAGTTTACCGGGAGCGGCATAGTAACTCCGCATTTCATAAAACGGATTTTGCGCCAGGTTGGCCGCTGCCGGAGCAGCAGTAGTAGCCGACTGGTCTACACCCGGGCTTGATGATGTTTTACAACCCAGCAGCAGGGAACTTAAAAATAAAATGGAAAAGACCAGGTTTTTCATGGATTGTGGTTAAAGGTGGATAAATATAGGTTGTATATTTCTATTTGATAAAAAATTTAAGTTTCAAATTAAATAAAAATGTAGCCGCTGCCCAATTACGCTGGGTAAATTATTCTCCGAAGGTGTCAAACTTTTGTCAGATCAGGCTAAAATAGGCAATACCAGCAGCAGCGACCTGGATGGTTAAATTGTCGAGGCCATGGTTGCTCACGGCTTCTACGGCGGCGCTGCCCAGGCCACAGGCCACTGCGGTAGCAATGGCCTGTGGCCCGGAGTAACCAGCTAAATACAAGCCGGCAAATGCGACCGCCGTGCTCACCACTGCTACCGCCGCCGAGCCCTCCAGGCTCCGTTGGGCGGGCACCCCCATCAGCGATGGTACTGCATATCGGTGTTTGCCCCACCGTGTGCCTATCGGTTCGCCCACCGCATCGCCCCAGCCGCCCACCAGGTAACCGATAAAAGAAAACTTTGCGAAAAAAATATTTATAAGCACGCCTCCCAAAGCAGTGGTAAATAAGGGTACTAATATGAAAAAGGTGCGGTAAGGCCTGTCGGTTTCCCGAGCCAGTGCTTCGTAAAAAACAAAACCTTCGCCAATCAGTACGGCGGCCAGGACAAAAATACTTACAATGCAGCCAAATAAAACTACCAGTGAGAGGCCAAACCGGTACTGGAAAATTCCGGCCGTGGTAAATATGAGAAAATGAAAAATTTTGCGGGTATAGGGAGTTTTTACGCTCCGGTACTTTTTGAGGTAGCAAACCAGGATGGCCACCAGCAGCACGTAAATAAAAATGAGGGGACTTAAAAGCAGGATTTCGGCCTTGCTGGGAATGGCCTTAACTAGAAAATCTTCGATTATACCCAATTTGCTGTTTATTTTCCGACTTGAAAGAATAAGAAAGCTAAAATTAAAAGAAATAATTTAAAATTAAAATGGGATTATTTAGGGTGCCAGACTTTGTTTTTTTAAATATTAAATAAGTTATATTTAAAACTTAGGCGATAATAGAATAAATATTAGGCAGAACAGATTGAAGTTCCGGTATTCGATTTATTTTAATCGGGAGAAGGTAAGTTTAAAAAGGGAAAATTAGATTTTAAAATAAAAATTATTCAAAAATTAACTACCTTGGATTGCGGTTATTATGGTGTTATTATAGGTTTTGTATGCAAAAACGTTTACCCGATAATTTTAAATTTTTTATTTTAATAGGCGCTTTTCTTTCCTTTACTCTTTTTGCTTCCACGCCGGTTCACGCTCAGAATTCATCTAACAAAGGAAAAGATTTTTGGGTTGCCTATACGGGCCATATCGATAATTTGTTATCCCGGATGTTCCTGTACCTGACTTCTGATGTGGCAACTACCGCGACGATAACCATTGGCGGCGGTGCCCCTCAAACGGTTAATGTGGCAGCAAATGCGGTTACCGTGGTGCCCATCGATGGCAACCAGGCTTATGTGGGTTCTTCGGAGGTGGTAGAACGAAAAGGGATTCACGTGGCGGCGCAGAGCCCCATTGTTGTTTACGCCCATATTTTCCGGAGCGCCCGGTCGGCAGCTACCATAGTATTGCCTACGGCCACGATGGGCCGCGAATATTATACGCTTAATTTCAATCAATCTCTGCCGCTGGTAAATGATCCGAACCGATACTCGGAGTTTACTGTTATTGCCACCGAAGATAATACCACCGTTCAGATTACACCGGCTCAGATTACCCGGAACAACCGGGCGGCTAGCACCCCTTTCAAAGTTAAATTAAATGCCGGCGAAGTGTACCAGGTGCAGTCCGTGATAGACTTAACCGGCAGCCACATTACCACCAACGTTCCCGAAAATATTACCTGTAAGAAAGTAGCGGTTTTTTCCGGCAGTACCTGGACGGCTTTTGGTTGTGCGGGCGCCAACGGCGGAGATAACCTGTATCAGCAATTGTATCCCCTGAGTTCCTGGGGTCGGAATTTTGTAACGGCGCCGCTCATCGACCGGCATTTTGAAGTTTATCGGATATTGGTGGGGGAAGATAATACCACGGTTACGGTAAATGGCTCTACGGTCAGCGCCAACGGGGTACCGCTCCAGAATCCCTACGCAAAAGGATCGATTATTCAGTTTCAGAGTACCCAGGGGAATATTATTAATGCCGATAAAGGTATTTCAGTTGCACAATACCAGATTTCCCAAACCTGCGATCCGCGCAATGGGCCGGATATTAATAACCCATTCGTCCCCGGCGACCCCGATATGGTTATTCTGAACCCGGTAGAACAAACCGTAACCAGTACCACTCTTTATTCCGCGCTTCAAAATCAAACCAACCCGCCCACTCGTATTTCGCAGCATTTTATTAATGTGGTAATGAAAAGCGAGGATGTGGGTTCTTTCCGGATCGACGGTAATAGGCCTAAGGCCGCTTTTGTGCCCATTGCTAATTCGGGTTATTCTTATCTGCAGGAAGATGTAACAGGTTCTTCGCTCAATCAGCCTACCCACAACCTGGTAGCCGAGGGTGGCTTTAATGCGGTCGCTTACGGATTTGGCCCCGTAGAATCTTATGCTTACTCGGCGGGAGCGAACGTAAAGGATCTTACCAAAAATATTACTCCCAATACCACTACGGGTACCGAAACGGGCTGCGTGGGTACCACCGTAAGTTTTACAGGTAATTTTCCGTATAAACCCATTAAAATATTGTGGGATTTTGGCGATGGCACTCCCGTTTACGAAGAGACGGATATAAGTAAAATTGTGCAGATTTCGCCGACCGCTTTTGCCATAAAATCACCGGATCGGGTGTACCCCAACCCGGGCAACTATAACCTGAAACTGATTGTTACCCGATCCAATTCCATTGACTGCGATTCGCAGGACGAAATCGTGTATAATTTCACCGTGAATCCCAACCCGGTAGCGGCTTTTAATTTTACGACCACTTGTTACCTCGATTATACAGCTTTTACCGATGCCTCAACTTCCGAAGGCGGCAACAGCTTAAAAAAATGGAGCTGGAATTTTGGTGATCCGGCCTCGGGTAGCCAAAATATAGCTACAGACGAAAACCCAAAACATCTTTTTTCGGCCCCCGGTGAATATCGGGTAAAACTGACCGTTTCGAACAACGGCGGCTGTACTGACACCCTCTCTAAAAAAGTAATACTTTATCCGAAGCCGAAAGCCATTTTTAGCCTGAACTCTGTATGCGAAGGACTGGCCGCTACCTTTACCAACGGGAGTACCATCTCGGCAGGTAACATGGTGGCCTGGGAATGGAAATTTGGCGACGGCGCTACTTCTACCGACCGAAACCCTACCCACATCTACCAACAAGCTGGCAATTACCGGGTGCACCTAAAGGTAACCGCCGACCAGACCTGCACCGATACGCTTTCCAAAGGTATTACCATTTACCCTAAACCAAAAGTCGCTTTCTCCCTGCCTGATATCTGCGTGCGGGATGTAGCCGTTTTTACAAATACTTCGGCGATACCGGGAGGTGGCAAAATGACCTACAAATGGAATTTTGGCGATGGCGGTACCTCTACGGATCAGAATCCGAGTCATAAATATGCAGCGGAAGGCGTTTACCCGGTTAAACTGGAGGTGACATCCGCCAACGGTTGTGTTAGTAGCCTGGTTACCGAGTACACCGTAAATGCGGCCGTTCCGCGGCCCGACTTTACCTCCCGGGATTATTGCCAGAAAGATGGCGTTAAATTTACTGATGCCAGTACCATACCTTTTGGTAAAATATTAAACTGGCGCTGGGATTTTGGCGATGGCGCCACCTCTACCGAACAAAACCCTACCCATATATACGCCCAGTCTGGTTCTTATACCGTAAAGTTAACCGTTGCTTCCGGTATCTCTTGTCAGGAAACCGTGAGTAAAGAAATAACGGTATTCCCCAATCCCACGGCTGCTTTTACCACGGCCAATGTTTGCGTGGATGAAACAGTAGTGCTCACCGAAACGTCTGCCATAGTGGGTGGAACCATTACGGCTTATACCTGGGACTTTGGCGATGGCAGCACCGCTAATACCCGGCAGCCCACTTATAAATACCGCACACCCGGCACTTATACCATTAAATTAACCATAGAAGGAGCCAATAAGTGTATCGACCAGATTACTAGGCAAATTGTGGTTAGTCCCAAGCCTACGGCTTCCTTCAATGCTAATAATTTATGCGAAAGAGATGCCGTCGCCTTCACCGATGCTTCGACGGTTAGCAGCGGCAGCATTAGTTCCTGGCGTTGGGAATTTGGTGATGGGGGTACCGCCAGTCAGCAAAACCCCAGCCACACTTACCAGACCGCCGGTACTTATACGGTTAAATTAACGGTAATAACCAGTGCCGGGTGTCAGGATATTATTTCCAAGACCTTGGTAATCGGGGTAAAACCACAGGCGGCCGCCGGTCCCGACCAGGTAAACTTATGCGGGGTAACGAGCACAGCTTTAGGCGCTACCATACCGCCGGCAGGTACCGGTACCTGGAGCATTGTAAGTGGAACCGGTGGGAGCATTAGTAATGCCAGCCAGCCCAAAGCCACCTTTTCGGGCCGTCCTGAGGAACTGTATACCCTGCGCTGGACCGTTAAAAATACTACCTGCCCCGATGCATTTGATGAGGTACTGGTTAAATTTAATACCATCCCGACCGTTGCGGCCGGCCCAGATGTAGAGATTATAGATGGCCAAAGTTATACCATGAAAGGCAGCGGCCAGGGTAACTTGCTATGGACGCCGGCTACCGGACTCGCCAATGCTACTACGGCTACAGCCGTAGTTACACCCAGCGAAACTACTATTTACCGGATAACGGCTACCACGTTGGCGGGCTGCACCAGTTTTGACGAAATGACCATCCGGGTATTACCCAAACTAAGAATTCCGAACGCATTTTCGCCTAACAACGACGGCACCAACGATACCTGGGTTATTGGCGGCATAGAAGAATACCAGCTGGTTTCTATCGAGGTATTTGACCGGTGGGGCAGCCGGGTGTACGAAGGTGGTTACAATACAACCTGGGATGGGATGCGGAACGGAAAAGCTTTGCCGATGGCTACTTATTATTATGTTATCAATCCCAACAACGGACATAAACCAGTGGTTGGCAATGTGTCTATCGTTAAATAAGGAGGAGCGGAAGTGAAAAAGATTTACTTTATTTTTTTATTTTGTTTTAGCTTGCTTCAGGAAAGCCAGGCTCAGCAAAAGCCGCAGTATAACCAATATATGCTCAATGGCTACCTCGTAAATCCGGCCCTAACCGGTATCGAGAACTATACCGATGTAAAGGCCAGTTACCGCCACCAATGGTCGGGCTTAACCGGCGCACCCACTTCTTTTTATGTTACGGCTAATGGCCCTTTAAACAAAGATGATCGCAGCAGTTCCATTATTTCGTTGCCGGCCCGGGGTAAAAGCAATATTATCAACAAGCTTCGCTACAAGGAAGAAAACGATTTTAAGTTTCTGAAACCCCATCAGGGCCTGGGCGGTATAATTATATCGGATAATATGGGGCCTAACAAACGAATCGGGGCGGCTTTATCTTATGCTTACCACCTGCCGGTAATGAATCGGCGGATGAAGCTATCAACTGGAATTACGGCGGGCTTTACCCGCTACAGCCTGAATATTTCGAAACTCGATTTTGGCCCTGATGCCGATCCGGTGGTAAACCAGTACGAAAATGCCCGGTTGCTGCCGGAGATTGGCTTGGGTACCACGCTCTACGGCCAGCACTTTTTTGTGGGCGCCTCTGTGGCCCAGTTGTTTCAGAATACCCTCGATCTAAGCGGTATGAACGAGGGCGTGCAGCAGCGTTTCTCTAATCACTATTTTTTATCGGGTGGCTTTGAATACCGCCTGAGCCGCGAAATTGCTTTAATGCCTTCGGTACTGGTAAAGTATGTCCAGCCCAGCCCGGTTTCGATAGATATGAACCTGAAAATATCTTACCTGCGCAAAGTATGGGGCGGGGTATCGTACCGGCATGAGAATGCGGTCGCGGCGCTGGCGGGC
>JAQBNV010000362.1 GCA_028288395.1 Adhaeribacter sp.
CAGAAAACTTCTGTGACTTTATTGTAGTCAATCATCTGGAGATTTAGTTAAACATTTAAGTCTAAGATACTAAAATGTAGCAATATCCCTTTTGGTTGACTGTCTTTTTGACTACTTATTATTCAAACTCAGGTTGTAACTTATCGACGAGCAAGAACGGGTCAGCAGTACAGAATTGAGCCGCAAACTGGCCTTACGCTGGCTGTTCAAGCACATAGCCCGGATGTATGGCCCGGTGATAGAGACAGCCAGCAAAAAGAACCTGGAAAAGTTTATGGCAGCCCATATCCATAAAGAGGCCTGGGCGTGTACCGATGGCTGGACTGGTTACAAAGGTTTAGTAGCCAGATACCCGCAGCTTACCCGGGAAAAATCAGAGGAAAAGGGAAAGAACTTCTCCCAATTGCACCGCAATATCATGATGTTTAAAGCCTGGCTAAGGGGTGTTCACCATTCTGTCCGCTACTTGCAAAGTGCACTTACCACTTCAACCGACACAAAATGAAAGAAGGTATATAATTAAAAAATCAGGTGTTTATAGAAGCCAGGGCATTTTAATCAGGATTAACCTTACTCAAAAGCACCTTAATAATTACTCAAAATAGGTATGCGGATAAGCCAAAAGTACATTTATAACCTGCTTTTCGGGGCTTGTACCCCTAAATCTTATATGGCTTAATGTTTATACTTTCCAGGGCGGTGTTCAGCGCCACTATCTGGTCTTTGCCACTGAAGAAATCATAAGGGTTAATTTCACAAAAGTCACAGGTGTTGTTCAGCTGCAAAAGCACTTTTAACTTTGGCGAAGTAGCCGTATTAAATCCATCCAGAAAAGAAATCATTAGGGCGTAATCGGCGGCAGGTAAATCAGGTTGTCGGTTTTGAACCACTTTAATCAATTGGGTTAGCAGGCGGAAGAGGTGGTTTAGGTGCAGGCTCACCGCCGATATATTCAGAATATATTTCAGATGGCTCGTAAATATGAGCGGCGGAATGTGTCCATCGTGATAATTCTTATGAGAGTCCGAAATAGTTTTTAAAACTTTTTCCACTTCCTCGGGGCTAAACTTGTCGTTTTCCTGTTTAAACAGCGCGAAAAGTTCCAGAATATACTTGGTGGTAGCGTCGGCATATAGCTTTTCTTTTTCGGTAGCCCGTGCATCCTGGTACGATAGGTTCGTTTGCCTGTGTTCTCTTAAGCCCATGTAAATAACCATAATACCGGCCAATAGAAGTAAAGGGGTCGCAATTCCACCAATAGTTGCACCAATGGGCCCTGTGGGGACGCCATTAAACAAGCTTAAATAAGTAAAATAATGCTGGACGGGTATCAGCAGCATAACCAACGGGATACTAAAAGCCAGTATGGTTATGAGAACCAGTAGCCGCAGAGTGGTGGTAGAACTCCTGAATAACTGCATTGCTAAATATTATGTGAAGAGAAGTTTATTTCTCAGGTAAATATAGTAAATTATATATATTATATGTTGTCCTTGGTTATTTTAATTTAATTTTTTAAAAGAATAAACGTATTCTGAGATATTCTGCTGGAAAGGCGACAAACCAGGACGGCAAAATATTGCCAGGAGAAAAGTAGGGCCTGAAATATTACCGTGTTAAAAAATTCGAAAGAATTGTTTTATTTAACTAATTAATCCTGACAAAATAGCCCGGGATATTTTCGGGAAGCAGGCAGGACACCTGACCCCGGTAAGTTAAATAGCTCCGAAAGGATAGTTTGCTGGAGAAAATGCCGAGAAAAGGTGGACTTGAATTTTGCTTTATTAAATAATCTTTGAAAAATATTTCCACACCTAAGTAAGCGGGCTTTAACCGTTTTCATTTAGCTTTTGTAGCCGGTCTTCTATCAGGTGAATAATCCGGCGTTTTTGGTTGAGGATAGCCTTCTCCCGTTCTTTTCCCAAGGAATATCTTAATTTATTAAGATATTCCTGGCAATCGTATTGGTTGAGTTGATGCAGGCTCGCCTCATCTGTTTTTTCAAGAACCATAACTTTCTGCATTAATAAATCTAAATACCTCCAATCTATTGTGTTGGCTTTTACAAGAGATAAATTAATCAAAAAAGGGCGATAGCGCAAAAAGGAGCGGTTTAATTCAGTATTAATTTGGTTAATTCAGTATAAATATCTCTGTCTAAAAGTACCTGAGCGCGGCTTTTTACCTAAGTAAATCAGAAAGTTGTAGCGTTGTCGGTTGTGTCTTGATATCTGCCAGGAGAATATTTTAATAGAACTGCCAGGCAGATGGGCAGGCTGAAGCAGGGAAGTTGTTATTTGCCAGATACTACTAAGGTGTTAATTACAGCAACCGGTTTAGGATATCTCGCCAGGGAGAAAAGAAGTAAAGTAATTTGTTCCTGCAGAAAGTAGTTTGCCTGTAAAATACTGCCAGTATGCCGGTTCTATTTTACCCTGGAAATTCAGAAAATAGATTAGTATCCGGTACTTGCTACTCGCCCGAATGTGGCCGGTTTAATTTTTATTCCATGATTTTGAAACCGGAAAATTTCCTGGTAAATAACTGGCCCGCAAACTTAAAACCCGGGAGCAATTATATTATAAAATATTGCTCCCGGGTTTTTAAATAATATTTGAATTGTAATGGCCTGGCGTAATTTATTTAAAGCAAAGTAAAAAGCGTTTTAAGCATTATC
>JAQBNV010000378.1 GCA_028288395.1 Adhaeribacter sp.
AAGAGCATATTACTACCGGTATTTATGGTGATATTTTTTTGGCTGATTTGCGGCGATACCGCGAAAATGACTTGGCAGAGATTGGTTTAAAAACAGCCTTTCCGTTGTGGGGCGAAAACACGAAAGCGTTGGTGCAGGAGTTTCTGGCGGCCGGCTTTAAAGCGCGGTTGGTTTGCGTGAGTGATCAGCAACTGGGGGAGTCATTTGCGGGGCAACCCCTGACGGAAGCACTAATCCGAACTTTTCCGGCCGGGGTAGATCCGGGCGGTGAAAACGGTGAGTACCACTCCTTTGTTTATGCCGGACCAATATTTTCTCAGCCGGTACCTTACGAAACAGGAGAAATAATTTTACGCGATTACGCTCCTGCCACCCAACCTGATTCCGACGGCCTAAGCAACCAGCCGGTCGCTTACGATACCCGCTTCTGGTTCTGCGACTTAGTTCCGGTTACGGAATAACCCATATTTCTTAGTCTAAATAGCATAATAGGGTCTCTACGGCCCTTGCTATGTATTTTTTGCCCCAAACAATCTGGTTTAAACAGCAGTATTTACCTGACAATGCTCTTGCTGCCGCCCGGTAAAAAGTAATTTTATTTTTTGTAAAAATAAGGTTCGTGCAGGGCATCCACCGGTTCTATGTGAATCAGGACGTCGTAAATACGGGGATTGGCTTTCAGAATATCAGCTTTTACCGCATGAGCAATGTCGTGGCCTTCCCGCACCGATAATTCACCGTCGACCAGCACGTGCAAGTCCACAAATAATTCGAAACCCATTTTCCGGACGAAGCATTTCTCCAGCCCCTTTACGCCCGGTACCTGGCTGGCCAGTTCTTTCACTTCCTTTATAATATTGGCCGATGGCGCTGCATCCATTACTTCGTTCAGGGCAGGGCGGAATACCCGGTAAGCGTTAATAAAAATAATGCCGGCAGCAATCAGGGCGGCATAATAATCGGCTACTTCGTAACCTTTACCGCCTAAAAGCGCAATACTGATTCCCACAAAAGCCGCTGCCGACGTAATGGCATCGCTCCGGTGGTGCCAGGCATCAGCTTTAACGGCGGTGCTATCAGCCTCTTCGCCTATTTTGATAATAAACCGGAACAGGACTTCTTTTATCAAAATAACGATACCCAATACCCACAAGGTAAAGGTTTTGGGCGGTTCGTGCGGCGTAAAAATATTGCTGAAACTCTCCACTAAAATTAAAACGGCCGCCGCCGTCATGGTAAGGGCAATAATGGTGGCGGCTAAGGGTTCGGCTTTTCCGTGGCCGTAAGGATGATCTACATCGGGCGCTTTGGCGGCGATGCGCAGGCCGGCAAATAAAATAAGCGAACTGAACACATCCGAAGCAGATTCGATGGCATCGGCTACCAAGGCATACGAGTTACCTAAAATACCAGCTGCGCCTTTAATAATTACCAATACCATACTCACCAGTATACTTACCAGGGTAGATTTAAGGCCTTTATCGGCTGGATGCGGCAGAGTGGTTTGTTTGACTAAAGTCAAGGGATTATTATTTAAATAATTAACGTATGCGGTTCGAACCCAAAGTTCCGGAGTATTATTTAAAAAACAAATCTGCTGCAAAAACAAATCTGCTTCGGGGTTGCCAAAACAACTACGAAGCAGATTAGTAAAAATAACCTAAAAAGAATAATTATTTTTTGGCTACGAGATTAAATTGTACGGTAAAATCATCGTTGATGGCTTTATCGCCGATATTTTCGAAAAAGCTTTTAGAGCCATACCGGATGTCCCACTTGGTACGGTCCAGAACTACAGCATCGGATTTAGCCGTAATGGTATTACCTTGTACGTTAACAACGGCCGGGAAACTTACGGGTTGGGCAATGCCTTTTATCGTTAACACCCCATTTACAGTGTGGTTGGCCTGACCAGTTTTAGCGCCTTTAATCGGCGTAATTTTGTTTATTTTAAAAGTCGATTGCGGATGTTTTTCGGCAGAAAAGAAATCTTCTGATTTTAAATGGCCTACCAGTTTCTGGTTGTATTCTTTATCGGTCACATCCAGGTTTACGATGCTGTTCATATCGATAACCACATTGCCGCCTACAACTTTATTCTTATCGGCTTGTAATTCGCCGCTGGCAATTTTTATGGTACCGTTGTGCTCGCCGGTTACTTTTTTGCCGTGCCAGTTTAGGGTGCTTTGGGCAGGGTCAATTTTATAGGCGGCAGCGGTTGCGGCGTTCTTGGCAGTTACTTCTTTAGCCGAGGCAAAAGTCTGGCTGGCCTGGGCATTTGCTTTTTCAGAAAATAATAAAGCAGATAAAAATAAGGCGGAAAAGATTATTTTTTTCATAATAATTAGGTAAAAAAATTAAGGTTGGTAAGTATTTTAAATTTTCAGGCGGGCTGCTCCCGAATTTTATCGAGCAAATTATTAAGCGTTTCGGCCTCGGCAAGCGTTAAATTACGGATGCCGGTATGAATATTTTCCATCTCGTTTTCTATTCTGGCTAATAATTCCAATCCCGTTTCCGTAATCAGTACATCTACCGTCCGGCGATCGTGCTCGCACTGCGTACGGCTTACCAGTTTTTTGGCCACTAGTTTATCTACAATGCGCGAAGCATTGGAGGTTTTATCCAGCATCCGCTCAATCAGCAGGTTTACAGTAGCTGGTTTGGGATACTGCCCCCGCAAAATCCGTAATAAATTAAATTGGGGTAAGGTAATCCCATAGGGTTTAAATAATTCGGCCTGCCGCAATTGCACCCACCCAGCTGAATAAATCAGGTTGATATAGGCTTTCTGGTGCTCGCTTTTAAAAACCGGTTGTTTAATCTCTTCTTCTATCCGCATACTTCTTTGTATTACGATTTATCACAAATATATGTATATACATTTAATGTTACAACAGAACTCTGGTTTAATTTAGTTTCTTCTCCCCTGATTATTTCTTTTATCCAGAATTAAAATGCCGCAGCAAACATTAACTGGCAACCTTAAAGGTACCCAAACCGGTTAAAAAGGAACGGCCGGTATATTTAATAGCCGGTATTCTACGGCTAGCTAAAAACCAACTTTCAGGTAAATAGATGGTAACCAGTATTTTTGGCAGCGAGAGGGATGTACTTTGCGTATTTACCGGCCATTTTTTAAGTATAAAATAAATAATTGAATAGTGGCTGCTGTCGTAAAAAGGGTAGATGTTAGGCAGAAGTGTAAATGATAACGGTTATTAACATAACGCACCGGCAAAGCCGAAAAAGGTTTATGCCGGTTGTTTTAATTTTCTTCCTTAGTTT
>JAQBNV010000382.1 GCA_028288395.1 Adhaeribacter sp.
AAGTTACCTGCAGTATGGCACCTTGTTCATGCGTTTTGGTATTAATACCGGCAAATAATAATTTAATAAATTCCCGGTTCAAATTTTTATATCGGAAACCCTTCTTTTATAAAAGCGGCAGAAAAACTGTGGACTACCTGGCAACGTATAACTTAACCCGTCATCTGCTAATAACAGCGCGGCCTGTATTCAGGTAAAACGAGCTTTCTGATTTTTGTAAAAAGCCCTTCCTCCTTCGTATTTAAACCGGATAGTTTGGGCTAATTTTCCCGTTAGCAGCTACCAGTATATTTATGGCACTTATTTTGGATAGCAAAATGAACAACTTAGCCACTGGCAGTAACCGTAATTAAGTTAATCTTAAACTTTACCTGAACTCTTAAAAGTCGGCGAACAATTATTAATAATAGTGTAATTACTATTCAACAACTTTTTTTATTATTACCAGTAAATGTGTGCCGGTAATCGGAGAAATTAAACCTATTTATCTTGGTAGCTTCTGCCAGGCACCACCCATCTGAATATGACTAAGCTTAGAAAAACGAGTAAGACCAAACTGCACGAAGAAAATAACAACGTAGGCAGTGGCAAAACCATCGTTCAGCCGGAAGCAAACGATAACAAGGCGAAATCTATTAAGCAGGCCCGGCAAATGGCCCGCGAAGAGAACCGGCAAATTTCGGACGAAGACAGTAAAATACGTAAGGCCTTTGTAGATAAAGACTGGAACGAAATTAAAATTGCCGACTCCTGGCAGATATTTAAAGTGATGGCCGAATTTGTGGAAGGCTTTGAAAAGCTTTCTCGGATTGGCCCCTGCGTTTCTATTTTCGGGTCGGCCCGCACCAAGCCTGATAACCCATATTATATTATGGCCGAAGAAATTGCCTCCAAGCTGGTGCGGCACGGCTACGGCGTAATAACCGGCGGCGGCCCTGGCATTATGGAAGCCGGTAACAAAGGAGCACACGCCGAAGGAGGCAAATCGGTTGGTTTAAATATTGAGCTGCCTTTTGAGCAGTTTAATAATATTTATATCGATTCGGATAAGATGATAAATTTTGATTACTTTTTTGTGCGAAAAGTAATGATTAATAAATATGCCCAGGGCTTTGTGGTGATGCCGGTGGGCTTTGGCACCCTCGACGAGTTATTTGAAGCGATAACGCTTATCCAAACCCGTAAGATTGGCCGCTTCCCGATTATTTTGGTAGGTAAAGCCTACTGGCAGGGACTATTGGATTGGATAAAAGATGTTATGCTGACCCAGGAAAGCAATATTAACCCGGAAGACATGAGCCTGGTGAATATTGTGGATACGCCAACCGAAGCCGTGAAAGTTATTGACGATTTCTACAACAAATACCTGCTATCCCCTAACTTTTAATATTTTTTATTTTGCAACAGGTAAAAGCCGGCTATTGTACAATAGCCGGCTTTTGTTTATCACGGGTCAGTCAATTTTCCAGCCGTTTGTTTAGGCAGTATTATAGCCAACTGCTCGTTTTAAAATATTTTCTTTGATTGCCGCTCCACTTTACGCCTGCTAAAAAAAGATAAATCAAATGCCGGAAGCAGGATCCTGTACAAACAAAAAATTAAATAAGATACCTTTGCCGGTGCTTTCGGATTTTTATCTGTTCAGGCTTTTGCGTCCGGCTTTGTTTTTGTACTGGTTTACGGCACTGGATCACCATGATTATTCAGGCGCATATAAGTCCGGCAAAAGAATTTTACTGGCAGCATCCTGTCGGGTTGTACGCAGTTGAAAGGTTTACTTAATATTAAATTAGCGATTGTTGAATAAATTTATAAAACGTATTTGGCATACCTTGCTGGCAACCGGGTTGTTTGCCAAGCATTATTTTCTTCAGCCTGGTATCAGATACCTGCGCCGGCAATACAGTTCTTTTTATGCGCGCCACCAAGCGAAGCTTACACGGCATTACTGGCAAAAACAAGGGCAAAGTCTCCGGGGTTTTAACGGCAGTCGCCTCCGGCCGGCTCATTTTACGGCACTCTTTAAAGTAGCCATTCGCTTGTTTTTGCTCGTATTGCTATTCTGGGCGGGTTTATATCTGGCCGTTTATGTGGGTATATTTGGTGCCATCCCCTCACGCGCCGCTCTGCAGGCCCGGCAAAACCATACAGCTTCGGAAGTGTATTCGTCCGATAATATTTTACTAGGGCGCTACTATATTCAGGATCGCACCAATGTCAGTTACGAAAACATGTCGGCGGCAGCCATAAAAGCGCTTATTGCAACCGAAGACGCCCGTTTTTACCAGCATGGCGGCGTAGATTACCGGAGTTTGCTGCGGGTATTCTTTAAAACCTTGTTGCTCCAGGAAGAAAAATCAGGCGGCGGCAGCACTATTAGTCAGCAATTAGCCAAAAATTTATATCCCCGCCGCCCGCACTGGCTATTAAGCACCCCCATCAACAAGCTGCGCGAAATGATTATTGCCCGCCGGCTCGAAGGGATATATGCCAAATCCGAAATCCTGGAACTCTACCTGAATACGGTGCCCATGGGCGGCGATTTATTTGGCATCGAACGGGCGGCCAGGCGTTTTTTTAACACCTCCGCCGATTCGCTTAAAACAGAAGAAGCCGCCACCTTAATTGGGATGCTAAAGGCCACTACTACGTATAATCCGCGGCTGGCTCCGGCACGCGCGCAGCAACGCCGGAATGTGGTTCTGAACCAGATGACCAAATATAGTTACCTTTCCTCGACGCAGGCCGATTCGCTTAAAAATATTCCTTTAAAGCTCAACTACCGCTACGAAACCCACAACGATGGCCTGGCTCCTTATTTCCGGGAACAACTGCGCCTGGAGCTGGCAAAATGGTGTACCACCCACCACAAAGAAGACGGCCAGCCTTATAATTTATACACCGACGGCCTGAAAATATACACTACCCTGCACGCCGGTATGCAGGCCCACGCAGAAAAGGCCATGCGTAAACGGATGGCCCTTCTGCAAAAACAGTTTGACACCCATTGGAAAAACCGATCACCCTGGGGAGATAAACCGGAGGTTTTGCGGTCGGCCATGCGGCGCTCCAAACATTACCAGAAACTGAAAGCGGCCGGCTTAACCGATGCCGCTATTCAGGAGCGTCTAGGGCAACCCACTGAAATGAATCTATTTAGCTGGAACGGCCCGGTAAAAAGAACCATAACGCCTCTGGATTCGCTGCGCTACTACGAACGCTTTTTAAATACGGGCTTGCTGGCTGTGGAGCCAGGTACGGGTTACATTAGGGCCTGGGTGGGCGGCATCAATCACCATATTTTTAAATACGACCACGTGCGTTCCCGCCGCCAGGCCGGTTCTACGTTTAAACCCATTGTTTATACCGCGGCCCTGGAACGCGGCCTGGAGCCCTGCACTTATTTTCCGAATCAACTGCAAACCTATACAGGTAAAGAAAACTGGACACCCCGCAACGCTGATAACAAGTACGGCGGCGAATATTCCATGCGCGGGGCCCTGGCCCACTCGGTTAATACCATTTCGGCGCGGGTAATGATGGAAACTGGTGTCGCGCCAACCATTTCGCTAGCCCGGCGCTTGGGCATTCAGAGCCCTTTACCCAAAGTTCCCTCGCTGGCTTTAGGCACCGCCGACCTGTCGTTGCTGGAACTGGTGACGGCTTATACCACCCTCGCGAACAAAGGCTACCGGGTTAAACCGGTTTACCTGGCTAAAATCACCGACCGCAACGGCAAAGTACTGCACCAGCACCGGCCCGGAACCGAAGTAACCAAAGCCATAGCGCCCGAACATGCTGATATAATGTTAGAGCTGCTGAAAGGCGTAATTGAAGAAGGTTCGGCTAACCGGCTCCGTTCTGAATTTGGACTAACGATGGATATTGCGGGAAAAACCGGCACCTCGCAGGACCATGCCGATGGCTGGTTTATTGGCATTACGCCCCAATTGGTAACTGGCGTTTGGGTAGGCGCCGAAAACCCTGCTGTCCGTTTCCGGACCCTGGGCCTGGGGCAAGGCTCTAATACCGCCTTACCTATCTGGGGAGAATTCATGTACCGCCTAACCCGCGACCGCAAATTTTCGGATTGGCGCAACGGCCACTTTGCGGCGTTGTCAGTTGAACTGCAGCAACGCCTGGATTGTCCTTCTTTTCTGGAAGAACATCCGGAGCCGGTTATCAAGCAAGCTTCTTTCCTGAATAAAATATTTGAGGTGTTTAAAGGAAAAAAACAGGAACGCAAAGAACAGGAAAAAGAAGTCAAAAAGAAAAATAAAGGCCGGGGAAGATTCTGGGAATAAAATATCTCGAAAAACAAAAAGCTCCTGGTTTAGCAGGAGCTTTTTGTAAAATATTTATCAGCAAATTTAGTAGCCGTTGTTTTGGGTTAAAGTGGGTTTTCCGGCCACTGTACTGTTTAGTATTTCCTGTAGCGGAATCGGGAAATATTCGTGCTTGCCTTTTACGAACTGTACCCCGCGCAAATAAGACCGCTTGTTGCCTTCAACAGCGTAATAAGCATTTAATACCTGGTCCGCAATCCCCCAGCGTACCAAATCAAAACGCCGGTGGCCTTCCATGCCAAGTTCCAGCCTTTGCTCAAACTGAACTGCCTTTCGAGCCATAGCCTGATCCGTCCAGGGGGTGGTATATTCCTTAATAACGTAGTTGGCCGCCGGTGTGCCATCAGCTTTTTTCACAAAACCATCCGGGTTTGCCGCTCTCCTTCTGATTTGGTTAACGTAACCCCGGGCAGCATCCAGATTACCCAGTTCGGTTTCAATTTCGGCCAACCAAAGCAGCACGTGCGAATACCGAATCATGCGGTAATTATTGGCGTTTAAACGCGGGTTACCGGCAAAAGTATTTGTGCCTACATCCGAGCGGTACATGACGTGTTTCTTAGGTGAATAAGGTCCGCCGTAAGCCTGGTCGCGCACGTAAGTTTTACCGGGATGAACACCCCAATCAAGAAACGGAATACCCCGTCGCCCTACGGTCCAGTCCAGACGGGGATCAAGGGGGCCTTCGTCGGGTGTATAGGGCTGGGTAGCTTCTATATTCTGATCACTTTTTACATCGCTGTTGTTAAAGGTTTCCAGCAGCGGCAGGCCGTCGGCACCGGTTTTAAAAGCATTAACCAGGTTTTGCGAGGGCTGAAAGAAACCGCAGCAGGTAGTTACGCCCCCGCCACCGTAAGGATAATTTAATGTCGCCCCAATATTTCCGTTTTCTCCGCCGGGTGCCCCATCGTTAACCGAATTTTGTATTTCAAAAATAGATTCAGGATTATT
>JAQBNV010000405.1 GCA_028288395.1 Adhaeribacter sp.
ACAAATTGTTACCGGGCGGCTGGCGGGGTTTCGCCCCACATTTAATACTTGTAAGGCGGAGTTAGCCAGGCCATCGCATAAACATTCTTTGGCCAATATTTTTTCGGATTGTGCCTGGTAAGCGACTGCGGATAGGTTTTGGGCTTGTAGTTGAGATAATTTAAGTTTCTGGTATTTGCGCGAAGCCGTACAAATGGGTTTGTCGGTAAATTCTGTATCCGAAACGAGGTATTTTTTGGTGCAGGGGCTGCCCGGCTGTCCGCGTTCGATGCGGGCGGTTTTAAGCACTTCGCTGCTGGTGATCCGCAAAGCGTTAAAGGGTATGCCCAGCGGAGAAATGGGGCTTAAATATAAATCACCTTCGCCGGCTGCTACAAGTTTTGCCAGGGTTTCGGGGTCTACGGTGGTTGCTTCCGGCACGAGTAAAAAAGGCGTTCCCCAGCCGGTTGCTTCTACTTTATAATGGTTCCTTAAAAAGTCTTGTTCGGCCGCGGTGCCGATGCCACCCTGCACGGTAATTTTCTGGGTTGGCGCCTGCAACGGAATCGCTAAGCCTTTCTCCATAAGGGCCGCGGTTACCATTCCGAATAATTCGGTTTGCATCTGCGCCCGGTTCAGTTTAAATTCATTCAGGATGGGTCCCAGCAAAAGGCCGTCGGTGGCAAAGGCGTGGCCCCCGCAATTCAGGCCCGATTCGATCCGGAACTCCGAAACCCAGATACCTTTTTTAGCTAATATTTTTCCCTGGACAAACGCCGAGCGATAATCGCTCACTTTAATAATTACTTTTTTGCGGCAGTTACCGGCTGCATCCGGAAAGAAATCGGCAAACTGATCGAGGTAACTGTACAACCGCATATTCATGCCGGCCGAAAAAACAACCGAAGAGGCTAGGGAACTGTTGGCAAAACCCCGCAGGGCTGCCAGGGCATCGGAATAAATGGGCGGCAGGGTTTCGCCGTTTTTCCGGTAGTTCGTTTTATCTAATTTGGTCATGATATTTACATCGATGGCGCCGGGTTGTACCTGTAAGCGCAAAGCTTCTTCCGCCAATTTTATTTCTGCCGGCGAGGTGAGTTGCAGTAGCTGTAAATATTGGGCTTTTACCGGTGAGCTGTCCGGGAGCAGCTTAAAATATTTTGTTATCTCTGATTTTGGATGGAAAAGCTGGCGGCGGATATTTTCGATCTGCCCGGTTACGAGTTTATTTAGTAAGTTCAGGTAAGCCGTAATGCGCCGGGCGCGGTAATCTTCCTGGCTGGTATCTATCGGGTAAAAAGGTTCTTCGTTTAAGCGGCTGTAATATTCCCGCATCTGTTCTATCAGGGTATCGTCGTTTAAAGATAAAACCGAGGCAATGCCATAACGGGCCACTTTTAAAGCCGAATCGATGGAAAAAGCCAGGCCCATTACCGGGATATGAAAGGAATGAAAAGAGGACTGTTGCATGTAAATGAAGTTAATGGGTATGTCGAACGCAGAGACGGCGGGTTGAATCAGGCGCTAAAAAAATGAAACGCCCACATAATTATTGCCGCTTATTTTGCGCAAATTACGGCCAGCCCGGCGCATACCCGATGACCGGCATCATTGGATTGGCTGATATGCGTCATGATTTGGCCTGGTTTTTATTTAACCAGCTGCTTGACTCGTAATAGCAGCTAAAATGGTTTATTTAGGGCCGATGGCATTCCACCGTCTGACGTGGGGTTTTGAATTGCAAGTAAAATGGCGCGCGGTTGAAGCAGTGGGTCCATCATTGTTAAATAATGCATGGTGTAAACCAACTGTCAATCTTAAAATAGAATATTCGCTTTCCTTCTGCCGCATTCAAAGAAAACCAAAAGCACCTTCTGTAAAAGCAGTCATTTAGGTAACCAAGCCAAATAGGTTAGCTGCCAGTAAGGGTTTTTAACCAGAAGATTCCCTCCGGGAATGACCTAATCTGTTTTTTTGTCTTTATAAATGTTTAATGGAAGGGAAGCAGATTTGGGATAATAACAAGCATTGAAAAATACCTAACTGCGGATAGCGCTTTATAACTTCTAGGTAGTTGCCCTGGCAGGGTTGTTTTGCGGTGATTTATGTTGCAGATGCTGGCCAGAATAAATTAAAAAATTACTCCATGGCCATTCGTACGGAGCTATTCTGGGTAGGCATTATACGGCCTTATTTGTGACCCAACAGGGCGCTTACTTGATTCCGGTTACCAAGCAGAGGAAAGATTCAGTGGCAGTTCCGGCTAGTGCAAGCGCCCCCAACAGGCCGGTTTCAACGCAATAAAAAACAACCGCAGAATAAATGCCATTAAATCCGAGAATCAGGGTTTATCTTTAATTAATAAAAATATACTTTCCTCCACACCGGTTACTTCGTGCGGGATAGTTGGCGGAATATCAAAAGTATCATAAGCTGCCAGTTCGGTCAATGAACCTTCCATTTCGAAAGAAACTGATCCTTGCAGAACAATTAGCAAGGCCGGAGTAGTGGTGATATGCTTTTTAAGCACTTGCCCTTTCTTCAGACCAATGGTTATTATTTGTAGTTTATCCGTGTTTTTCAGCAGGAGGGTAGCGGGTTTGGTTTCATTAAAGTGGAGTTGTTCCAGGATATTCATAAACGGAATGCTTCAAAGTTGAAATAATAGTTCTTTTTAAAAATTTTAAATTTACAGGCCTCTGAAATAAAGCATAATTGGAAAATATTTATTTCCGGTGCCAACTACTTTTTATACTGGCAAACAGATTCGGCGGGCAATGTTGCTATATATTTCAGCGGCCGCTGATTATTCTTTATTTTAGTAGTTTTGCAGATTTCGGGTAGGTTAACCGGTAGCCTTTAGAAGATTTAACCGGGGAATATTAGATGGTTTCAGGCAGGTTTTTAATAAAGGAATTTCCTGCTTTCAGGGCAGTTGCCAGTTGCCCGATGGTGGTTTGCTCGTAGGCGTTTAGCAAGGCATCCCGGGCTATCTTATATTGGTCGTGCATGGGGCAGGGGTGATTTCCGGAGCATTGCTTTAATCCCATGCCGCACTCCCGGAACATGGCCATGCCATCAATGGCATTTACAATATTTATTGCGGGTTGCTCCAGCTGGAACTCCTCAATGTAAAAACCACCATAAGGGCCTTTCATGGAATTGATGATGCGCTGCTTATTCAGGATTTGCAGGATTTTGGCGGTGAAAGCTTCGGGTGCGTCCACTTCCCGGGCAATATCCTTAACACTGTATTTTATGCCTTTACCGGCTTGAGAAGCTACAAAAATTGTTGCCCGGATGCCGTACTTACATGCTTTCGAAATCATTTGATTTTCCTGGTTTTTATCTTTTAATTTTCTGCTGCTTAAAAGCAAGTGCACCTTATTGTAGCCAGTACTTCTGCCTTTTAACCGTTACCTTACCCAGAATGCATCCGGGTAGTTATCCAACTCCGGATCGGCGTGCGACTTAGCCAAAGCTGTTCCAATCCGGATCAAGTCCTGCTCGTCCAATACTTTTTCGAGGTGCGGGAATAATTCTCTTTCTTCGTACCGGATGTGCGTGTCCACCGCATCGGCCAACTGGTTCAACAACTCGGGGGTGGGCGGGTTGCTATTGATCTGCTGAATGGCGGCCCTTATTTTGCGGTGTTGGTCCAGGGCTTTGTCGCACAACACATCGTTCACCTTCCCGAAAAGGAGTTCTTCTTCTTCCCGAAAGTGCGATTGGAGATGGTGCTCCCAGAAATAAGCTACATAAGGCTGAATCCGGTCCGAAGCGATCTCCTTTTTCAGGCCCTGCCGGATTTTCCAGCAGAATAAAAGGCCGGAATGGTGTTCCCGGGAAAGAATAACAATGTGCTTGCTGCGTTTGATAGGTTTTCTTTCCATAGTTTATTTTTAAATGAATGTAATAGCATTATTTCTCCTCCAACCAAAGTAACCGGGCATAAGGGGTGAATTTTATACCGCTAAATTATCTCCGAATTAAATCAAAAATGGCGTCCGTTTTAGGCGTGGAGAAATATTATTTACAAGGGTCGGAATCATCATTCTGCTTTTAAGGAGAGAATATAGCTAACCATTATTTCGGCCTCTGCCTGACTCACTTTAGGGTGAGGACTCATAATGGCCTGGCCCCAGGAACCGCTGCCGCCGGTGATAATGCGCTGCGCCAGCATCTGTACATAGGCAGGCTGAACCGGGTATCTTTCGGCTATATCCCGGAAGGCGGGGCCAATCACCTTTTTATCTTCTTTATGGCAGGAATAACAATCGGAATACGCCACCAGTACTTCTCCTTGCTGGACTAACGCCGCTGCAATGGTGTCGTTTTTGCCGGCAATCGCCCGGATATAGGCACTCCTTTTTTGCTGACTTAAATTTTCGGGTTTTTGCGGCTGGTTACAGCTGGCCACGTAGCAGCTGCTCAGGAAAAACAAATAACCATAGATTTTTTGCCACTGGTTCACCATCCTGTCCGGCCAGTTATGCCCTTTATACCAGGGTTAATTGTTCGTTTCCCTGGTTGTTTTGGATGCGCCGCGAAAAAGTAGTTGCCATAATCAAACCTCTTCTTTTTGCCTCTTCCGCCATGGGTCCGGCAAAATGCGTGTCTACGGTAGCGTTGAATAGCCTCAACCATCGCTCAAAATGCTCATCTGTTACCGGCATGGTGGCGTGCTTCGCAAAGGGATTTCCCATATAGCCTTTTACCCCAAACAAGGCTGCATTCCAGAAAGTATACATCTTTTCCAGGTGAGGAACCCAATAAGTAGATAAGCGGAAGTTGAATATGGGGGCCAGCAATTCATCTTCGGCCACCTTTTCGTAGAAATCGTCCACCATTAACTTTATATCTTCCAGCCCCGATATATCGTGTTTCATAACCATTTTAGTTAAAAATTTAAATCAGGCATTCAAGACCATTTAAAACTATACGTCAGCAATGAATTATCAGTAAATAACCTGAACGTTTGCCCCGGAGGGCTGCCGATTATCGAACAACGGATTTCATAGCTTTACTCCGGAGAGGAATGCAAAAGTAAAAGTACGTTATAAAGTCCAAAAAGGACAATTTTGTCTTAAATATATTTAGATAATCAAGGGTAACCCGTTCCACTGGTAAGTTTTCCTGTTTACCGCAAACGAAAGGGCATTACTTTACCCTGGAAAGGAGCTGCCATCCGGGGAAAATAAGGCTGGAAACTCAGACCATATTTCCGGTGCAGCCCGAATAATTAACTAGAATTATAAGAAAGAGGACTTTAGCGAAGGTTCTATTGTATTATT
>JAQBNV010000438.1 GCA_028288395.1 Adhaeribacter sp.
TAAAGGATTTTAATGATTTTTCTCTACTCCCCAAATCATGCATGTAAACCCATAATTTACCAGCGTCATTCGTGGCGTCTATGGTTCCAAAATATTTCCCCTACCGCCCCTGGTTGCTCTTCTTTTGCCGCTGTAACTTGGTAGCTGCCGCCCCGCTGGTAACGGTAGTAAGCGGGGCGGCTTACCTGTAGCATCTCACACAAGGTGGCAATGGGAAACTCTTTACTTACGAGGTGAATAAATACATAACGCTGTCTTAAGTCTGTCGGCTGAAAATGGCTAAGGCTTTTTTTAAAATCTCGCGCTCGGTTTCTAACTGCCGAACCCACTCTTTCAGCTGTTGATTCTCTACTGACAGTGAAGACGATTCCGTACCTGATATAGCTTTTTCTTTCCCTTCTGTTTTTTGTTTCCAGCGGTCGTGAAGTTGCTACCTTTGACTGGAGGAATTTGGATAAGCAGATTTAATGAAAGTATTAAATTTGACCAGATGAGCAAACGTGTATTTGATGCCCCCTGCAAGAAAATGGCTATTGACCTGTCCTATGCGAAAGGTTCAGTAAAAGAAGTGCCCGAAGAAGGGGGATACGCATAAGTAAATGGTGCCAGCAGCACAGCTTACCTCCAGAAAGCTATCTTTGGGCTGACCGATGAGCAAAAAGAACTCAAAGAAGCTCAAGTGGTTCGAGTTATCCTAAAAAAGGCGGTCAGCCTCTTTTCCCAGGCAGACGGGCAATATTCCGATTTATAAATGTGCACCGGAATCAATTTCCCATTGAAAAGATGCGGGAAAGTTTTCAAAGTAAGCACCACTAGGTACTGTTACTGGCTTGAGTACCCTATAGGAGCTAGTGGACGAAAAGAGCAGGAACTTTTGCGTCAGATAAAGCAAGTCCACCGCAAAAGTAATGGTCGCTACGGTAGCCCTAGGATTACGGTGGAACTGAAAGAGTAAGGATTCATGACTTCTCGAATACGCGTGGCCCGACTGATGAAAAAACAGGCATCAAGCGTTTCATCAGACAGAAATACCGGGTGCAAACGAGCGATTCCAACCATGGCTATCCAATAGCTGAGAAGCGTCTTAACCGGGATTTTGTGGCGGAAAGATTAGCCAAAAAAATGGGTGTCCGACCTTATCTATATCAAAACGGGCGAAGGCTGGTTTTATCTGACGGCGGTGCTGGATCTGGCTGACCGGAAGGGGATGGGCTTGGCCTTAAGTGCTATGATGGAGGCAAAGGCTACCAGCATAGCGGCCTGGCAGATGGCCATCCGGCACAGACCAGTAAATCAGCCCTTGCTGTTTCATTCCGATAAAAGCTTACAGTATGCCTGCCAGGAGTTCCGGGAGCAATTGAAAGGGCTGCCGGTGCGGCGGCGTATGAGTAGAAAAGGCAACTGTTGGGATAATGCCGTAGCCGAAAGCTTTTATAAAAAGATGAAAACAGAAATGGTTTACCATACTATTTTCAAAACAAGAACTCAGGCAAAACTAGCGGTATTTGAATACCTGGAAGTTTGGTATAATCGAGAAAGAAAGCATTCAACCTTAGGTTATTTAACTCCTTGCCAATACGAAAACTTTTTTATTCAGAAAGCAGTGGCTGTCTAGAAAAAAGAATCCAGTCAAAGGTAGCAACGCCAGTCTCCTTAATGGCAGGACCATAAGTAAAGCTTTCATGCTGTTCCCTGTTTATAGCCTGCCGATCGAACCCTTGCTCACCCCTATGAACCCCAATAAATATTAAATAGTTGTATACTGCTAGCTGTTTAAGCTTCCTCTTTAAAAAAGAGCTGGTAAAAGTGCATGCCGCGGTCTTCGTCGTAGCCTTTTTCGATGTTCTGGCTGTTGCCGTGTACGTAAATATGAAAGCTTTTGTCGAGCTTTATGATGCTCTTCATGTATTTGCTTTGTTTTTTAACGGCCGCATCGTGGATGTCGAACTCCGGTTTTATTTGAATATTTCGCTCCGACTCGTAAGTGGTTTTATAACTCTGAAAGCTTTCTATTAAATCCTGCTGTCCGATTACTTCGTTCTGAAATTGATTTAAATCAAAAACCTCTTTCTCTTTCATAAAATCCATCGATTTATGCAGCAGGTTGGCTTGGTCGGCGCGGCTCACATCAAAGGCTTCGGGGAGGTGTTCTTCCACAAAACTTTTGCAGAGGCCCATTATTTTTTGGGTATTAAAATAACTGTCCTGCCGGGATTTGAGCTTCAGAAAATCTTCCCGCCAGTAAAGGGCTTCGTTGGTGTTGCTCAGGTTATCGATAGTAGAAACCAGGTAGCCTTGTTCCTGGTCGGTGTTAAAAATGAGGCAGCCTTTGTCGAGTTTATTTATATTGATGCCATCTTCGCTGTCTACATCAAAGGTGTCGCCGTTCGGAAAATCCTTTAGGTAGGTTTCCCGCGATTCGGATTTAAATAACCCTACTGCGTCTACCGCCTCGCCATCTACCACACAATCCGAAAGATAAGCTACGTAAAATTCTCCTTCCTTTATTTTAGCGTGGGTGCTTTGTTCGTACAGGTGCCGGGCCAGGTTTTCCGATTGCTCCAGTAAAGTTTCGGGGTTGGCAAAAATCTTCGAAACAAAGCTGTATACCTCATTCAGGTTTATATCCGACTCGTGGTGCAGGTTAAAATATTCGTCGGATTTAAACGGCGACAGGAAATATTTTAACAAGAGTTCCTTTATAAAGTCTTCCAGTTGTAAGGGTTGTTTAGAAAACCGGATATCTTCGTCGCGGCTTTTATTGCCCACCTTGTGCAGAATAATATTTTCCAGTTTAACTTCGGAAGTAACGAGCATGAATAACGGTTGGGTAAGGTTAAGGAAAGCAAAGATAAGGAGACTTCACCTTTAACAATTACGAATAATTAATATAAAGCCAGGCGCTGCCGGTATATAAAAGAGGTGAAAGCATTTAATAATTAAGAAAGCGCTTATATACATTACCGATTACAGAATAGGTACCCGGATAATATCGCAAAGCATAAACCAGCTGTCTTTCATAAAAGGGAAGAAAAGGGAAGAAAAGGGAAGATGTCCTGTCATTTTGCAGCATTGAAAGAGTTTTTGAGGAATTCGCTGTATAGGGTGTCATTCAGGTAACGAAGCCGAATAAGTTAGTTCTGGTGATGGTGTTCAATCAGAAGACTCCCTCAAGGAATGACTGGTACTTGTTTTACCTTGTCTTTATAAATGTTTGATGGAAGGTGGTTTACCAAATTTGGTTAATATCCTGAATGCAAAATAGGAGACAGTAAATAGAAACGGCCTGCTGGAAGTAAGCAGGCCGTTTCTATAATACAGTTAAGGCATTTTCTAAATATCCGAAAATTCTACCGGGCGTAAAAACAGCGTAACATTTTTAGATACATTGTTTTTATATTCCGGCTTGGCTGATAAAACTTTCCAGGCGGGGTCGTTGCTAAAAGATTTCCATTTGGCATCGCGGGTCGGCCGGTCTTCAAAAGTTGTCATGTACATCAGGTTGGGCATGGTGCTGCCGGCAATCACTTCGCCGTAAAATACCGCGTTAAAACCCAGGTTTTTAAAAATATTCACTTCTCCACCCTGGTTAAACATTTGTACCTTATTCTGGTAAATTTTTTCGGTGTGGCCTTCGTAGCTGCGTAATTCATATACCCTTTCGGATTTCGAACCTTTCAGGGTAGGCATTGCCATCTGGGGCATCATTTCAAATGCCTGAATAATGATGCTTTCCATGCGGGTATAAGGCGGATTATTATAGGCCGCATTGATGTAGTCGGCCCCAGCCTGGGCGTATTGTTTGTCTTTCTGTAATGCCTGTGGCAGTTTTGTTAACTGATCCAGCGATTTCATGGGCACCATTACGTAAATTTTTCGGGTGCGGGCCGTATCGTTGCCAATGGGTTTAAATACGCCAACTTTAGAAACTCCGGCGCGGTGCATAGCGGGCAGATAGGCATTTTTTAAATAGGCTTCTACGCGGTCTTCTTGTTCTTTGGTTTTAAGAGAATAAACTTTTAATTCGTAAAATTCCCGGGCAGGCGCACCAATGGCGGGTAAAGCCAGGACAAATAAATTAATAAATAATACGGCCAATAAAAGGTTTAAAGCACTATAATTTTTTTTCATCTATTAGTTGGGTGGAGTTAAACTGAAAAGTATTTTAAGTGAGCAAAAGTATGAAAAATATTATTTTATATCAGTAAAAAATTATTTTTAAACCATTTATTTTATTTGCCTCGCTAAATCCCAGTTTGTACAACACGCAAAAGCGTAATTTTTTAATGTTATTACCTGTTTTCCTGGAAGGAGATGGGGTAAGGTGGTAATATTTTTTCCCATGGAAGGGTTAAAACAAAAATAGCCCTGTTGCATCGGCAACAAGGCTACGTCCTGAATTATTAAAATTAATGACTTCCGGCAGCGGAGCCAACATCTTGCCCGCCATCTTGCACGGAATTGGCATCATGGCGACCACCTTTGGCCGGACGCTTGGACTCGTCCACGTTATCATTGCCTTCGTTGTTCAGCATCTTGGGAACTGAGTTGATATCTTTTACAATTTTATCATCCGCCGGGCGGTTTTTATCTTGTTTATTTGGCATGGTAATCTGATATTAAGTTTAACATGTAAAGCCAGTTGCTTTCGATTCTTTACGCAAAAAAATACTTTTGGGTGGCAAAATATTAAGAGCCACGTGGCGGCCGGTTTGGCTAAGAAATGAATTCCATAAACAAAAAGCACGGCTATAAGGCCGTGCTTTCTTTAAATGCTAATTATTATGTTTTTATTTGATGGCTAATTTTGCTTTTACCAACGACAATACATTGTGACTTTCTTTGGCGTAAACAAAAGATCCTGTATTGGTATCAAATATATAATCGTACCCGTTTTCCTTGCCCACATCTTTAATCGCTTTTTCGGCTTTGTCCAGGATGGGTTTAAACAAATCTTCCCGTTTTTTAGCTACCTGTTGCTGGCCCGATGCCTGGGTTTGTTGCAACCGCTGTTCCAGGTCCTGGATGGCTTTGATCCGGGTTTCTTTTACGGCATCGATCATGGTTTTTTCCTGGGACTGAAACTCCGTTATCTTCGTTTGGTATTCGGTTTGTAAGCCGCCAAATTGCTTTTCGAGGTTCTTTACAAAAGCTTCCAGGTTAGCTTCGGCTCTTTTGGTTTCGGGCATTATTTTAAGTAACTCGGCGGAGTTAATGTAACCAAATTTCTGGCTGGCTGCGGCCGCCGGCGCTTGGGCGCTTGGGCTGGGAGCAACGGCGGAAGTGGTATTAGCCGAATCAGCGGTTGCCATTGACGTGGAATCCGTGGTAGTTTGGGTGGTGGCGGTAGCTTTGGTTTTTTCATCGGGTGTTCCCTTTTGGTTACATCCAGTAAAAATGCCGGCACCGGCTACTGATAAGCTTAAGGCTAAAATTAAAAAAGGCCTCTTCATAATTGGTCTTATAATTGATTGGAAAATTTAACGGGAACAAAGTAGCTATATTATCCGGGTAATTCCTATTGTTTTTTTCACCGGCCTTCGCGGACTGCTTTCGTCCTTCAGCGGCGGTCTATTCTTTTAATAATATAAAGAGAGTAGACAGGCCGTTTTTGCTTTATCTACGCTTATCGGTTATGCAATATTTAGTTAGGTGTTTACAACTATAAATATGGCAGGCTTGAAATATTAGGTAGGATAAGAATATATTGCTTGAGAATTACGCACAGCCGCCCTGTCGCTTCTTTTGGCCGGCAAGTTATTGATTAAAAAGAGCAACAATGGCATTTTTAACCTTTAGGGCAATATCTTTGCGAGCGTACAATTATTTTTAACGCAATTCCTCAAAACTATACTGCGCATCATTCCAGAACTGGTCCAGGGAGATAAGACGGGGCTTAAAAAAAGAAATTAAGGCGGGCCAGTCGTCGCGATTAAAAATATTTACCGGGCTAATCTGGGTATATATCCGGCTGATGGTTTTACCGGTTTCGTCGGGGGTGTGGAGGGTCCAAATCCATTCCTCGCCCGTATATTCCTGCAAAACAACTTTTAAAGCCTGAAACTGTTCAAAAAAGATAGCCTGAATTTCAATATCCGGATGAGTGAGTTCTATGCCAATGGAAGCTTCCTTTTTATCGGCTTTCATCCGGAAGTAAACGTGCTTTTGACGGGTATTATAATTTAGCCAGTTTGGCTTAACGCCCTCGGCCGAAAGAACCGGAGCCATGTATTGGCCAAAGGTAGTCCAGAAAGACTGCCGGAGTTGAGCCGCTTGTTCTTTTGTATACATAGGCCCAAAATTAGGAAATCCGGCTATTATATCTCGCCCAAAATAGCAAAAGAAATAATTAGCCGATTCCTGCCACCGTGAATCCTGTTAACTTAGTTACAGGCCTACAATGTATTGCCTAATCAGCAGTAGCTAAATCAAGGGGCGAAATTTCAAGTGGGTGCTTTAGCCGCCACCGCAATTTTTAAAATATTTATTCGCTAACCCTGCGGCTTACTTCAACACGTGCGCACTGATAAGCTGGTATACGAGATTGATGTTTTTATCTTTTTTAAATTCTTTCCGAATGGGATCTGCCTGGCCGGTAATCCAGATTTTTATTTCAGCATCTAAATCAAACATGCCCGCACTCTCTTTCGAAAAACGGGTAATAGACCGGTAAGGAATAGATACATATTCGGCTTTGGCACCCGTGAGCCCTTGCTTTTCTACCATAATCAAGCGCTTATTCGTAAAAACCACTAGGTCACGGATTACTTTAAAAGCCATTTCTAAAAATTCGCCTTCAATTAATACGGCACCAAATTCGGCCTGCAGCTTCTCCACGGAAACTTCGGAAGCATTGCCCATTAAACCATCGAGTAAACCCATTGCTTTATTTTTAAAGGAGTATTTCAGCGATTGTAGCCAAAAGATATAAAATCCGGATGACAAATAATACTGTTAAGAATTCAAAACTGGGTATTAGGAAAACACGATAACTATCTATCCTGTATTACGACAGCGTAGGCCTAAAGTAATATTTAGTTTTATAACATAACAAATACCGGCAAAATTTGGCCTGCCCGGAAAGATAAAGCAGTAGTTTAACTTAAAATAGGATCAGGTACCCGTTTACGGGTGAAAGGCTGGAATTTATTAATAAGTAGTTTGCATGGCGAAGAGAAATGCTTATAAAATAGAATATTCCGGGTTTTCCGGCAGCAGGAGGGGAGTTCAGGCTAACAAATTCAGTAAAGAAAGATACGCTAAATAATTATTTAAAGGACTAGTCAGGTGTTTATCCAACTTAACCTTTTGTGGGGATCGCTATGCTGAATACACAATTTATCTTGGGCAAATAATTCGAGGATTTTGATGTAAGCGGTAAAGAAAGAATTAAATCCTTCAATTACCTGCTGTTATCTAATTAGAATATATTTGCTTTGGTATGCTTGCTTTAGCTGATTCTTATTTTCTAAAAAACAAAAATTATTTTCAATATTATACATAATAGTAAGTACTACGT
>JAQBNV010000462.1 GCA_028288395.1 Adhaeribacter sp.
GCAACCAGTGGACACGGCGGCGAGACCGCACCCGGCGGCAACCGTCAGGTGTATGGCGCTTATTGGGATAAAAACAGTTTTAGCGAACGCGATAAAAACCGTTTTACACAGGAGCACCGCGAACATCGTCAGGAACCTAACCGTGATTTGCGCCGCGAAGAAAATAACCAGGATGACGATAGCCGTTACGAGATTTACGATACCACCCAAAACCAATACAACTCGGTGCCCGAACAAAGCACTATCAGCTACAACCAGAATCAGCGCATCGATGATGACAACCAGCGTAACCAACACAATTATGGCTCCCGCGAAAGACCCCGCTACCGCTATGGTAGCGGCAACGAACAGGATCATAATTACAACGACAACCTAAACGAAGGCAACATGGCTGGTTCGCTGAGTTGGGGTTACGATGGTAACCGCGGGTACGGAGACGACGACCGTAATCGGCGGTACGATCCCATGAGCGGCAGTATTAACCGCGACCCTAGCCGGAACCGCGACGACCGGGAAAACCGCGATCGGCCGCGCGGCGGTTATGACGGCAACAACCGCCACCGCGATGACCGAAACCAAAACCGATAAATTTAACCCCAGAAATATAACTGCCGGTCACTTATTTTACCTGTGGCCGGTAGTTATATTTTTACGCCCGGTGCTACAACTGCTAAAAACCAAGAAAGATTTAAATACAGAACCTCCCTCCTAAAACCAACTTTAAAAAATAATACATATCTAAACCGTTCTCCTTTATAGAACAAGCACACCTAACTTCTGGCCGGAAGCAGCAATTTATCACCCGGCTTATTCCAAGAGCCAGGCACAACCTAAGCAACTTGTCTTGAGCGTATTATTAATTATTCCCCAACAGATATTTATAAGAGCATAAGATTTCGGCTAAGAAGCAGCAGATATACGCTAATCCTTTTGTTCATGCTGTCGTATTGCCACTAGATAAACACTTAAAAATAATATGCAGGAAGAACGACATATCTACGGCCACCACGAAGAGGAAGTATGGCAACAACTCACCGCTGATTTAACCCAAACCCCCGATTCACTCCAATACCAGGCTATCATTCACCAGCAAAACAAAGAAATTCTGTTGGATATTGATATTGATCTGGGCGGCGGTTTTGAAGGCGGTTATGCTACTACTATTCTCAGTGCTAATTTCCGAAATGCCGATGGGTTCCGGTTTGCCCTCCACGAAGAAAGCTTTTTAGACGATTTAGGCAAATTCTTCGGAATGCAGGACATCCAGATAGGTTATCCTTATTTTGATACGCGAATTATCGTAAAAACAACCGATGAGGCGCGGGTACGCACTATTTTAACGGATGATACCATCCGGGAAATCTTATTAACCTTAAAAGATTTCACGTTTGAAATAGTTCTTCCGGATAATGATGATGCTCAAACCGGCGATTCCCGGCTCGATCTGATTATAGAAGAAGGGATAACCGATCCGGCCCGCCTTTGCCCCATCTATAACATTTTCTTCCGGACTTTAAACCTAATCGATCCCTTTAGCTTATAAGCGGCTCAAACCTTATTTAACTTAAACATTCAGTATTAAATTTCGAGCGGGTTAACCACTCACCAGAAATCATTTTCAAGCAGTTCGCCCGCGTATACATTTTGATGCAACATTAGCCGACCAGATACCGCCTAAAACTAATATTTATAGCTTATATTTTATTTATGCTGCTTCATACATGAAGCACAACAATTGAATTTGCTAATATTTTTAGTTTATCAGGTGCTATATATTAGCAAATACTGTATATTTATCTGATGGATACAGAAGATAAATATTTAAAAGGCCGGGGAGCCCAATTCAACCCAGCTAATTCTTTTCAGAAAAACGACTATGTAACCGAACACCCGGAAGGTTTGGACGTGCCTTTTATACAGAACTCGTCCACCGAATTCTTCTTCGAAAATCCTAAAAAGATGATAAATCCGGTGGACAGTCCGGATCTGGGATTATCTTATTCCATGAATCCTTACCAAGGCTGCGAACACGGCTGCATTTACTGTTATGCCCGCAATACGCACCAATACTGGGGTTACGGCGCTGGCCTGGATTTTGAACGGAAAATTATTATAAAAAAAAACGCGGCCGAAGTCCTGGCACAGCAGCTAGAACACCCCAAATGGGAAGTGCGCCCCATTATGCTCGCCGGAAATACCGATTGCTATCAACCAATAGAACAGAAAATGCAGCTAACGCGCCGTCTGCTGGAAGTATTGCTGCAATACCGCCACCCTGTAAGTATTATTACCAAAAATGCCTTGATCCTGCGCGATATAGATATACTACAAAAACTTACCGCCCTGGATTTGGTGCATGTAAATATTTCGGTCACTACCCTGGACGAAAAGCTGCGGCAAAAACTGGAACCCCGAACCGCCACTGCTAAGCGGAGGTTAGAAGTAATCCGGCAGCTGTCCGAAGTCAATATTCCGGTAAATGTTATGGTAGCTCCTATTATTCCGGGGTTAACCGACCACGAAATGCCGGAAATTATGAAACAAGCGGCTTTAAGCGGCGCCGGTTCGGCTGCTTATAATATTGTGCGGTTAAATGGGGCAGTTGGCGGAATATTCCGGGATTGGATAAACAAAATTTACCCGGACCGGGCGAGTAAGGTATTGCAGCAAATTTCCGACTGCCATGGCGGGAATCTGAACGACAGTACTTTTGGCCGCCGCATGACGGGGGAAGGCAAATTTGCCGAAGCAATTGGCAATTTGTTCCGGCTGAGCCGCCAGAAATATTTTAAAGACACCCGTTTGAGGCCCTACCGCTACGATTTATTTTGCGGCCGTAATGGAAAACAACTAACCCTCTTTTAAATCAGTGGGCAACGTAAAGAAACAGAAAAATTAATCCTGGATATCGCTTTCCTCCATATATTCCCAAACCCCTTCTTCGCTGGCCCCTACCAACAGGGCGTAGACCAGCATAATGGTATATACCAGCGCGAGCATAATACTTAAAGGAACATTAAAAAGGAAAGAAAACAAAGTGGTTCTTAAGGCAGGTAACTTGTTTTTCATCTTGGTAGAGGCGTACATGAAAAACAAAAGATTAAAGGCTACGGCTACGGCTACAAAATTTATCAGGTCTAACATGCGATTATATACTGGTGGACACTGGCTTATCTTATTACATCATTTGGAGCAATTTCAAACAGGACAAACCTTTGATATTGCCTAACAAACCAAATATAAAAAATAAAAGTTTATAAAATCAAGTTGCTGGCGAAACAAATTTAAAATAACACCGTAAGCCACTCATTATCATATATTATAAAAATAATACACAATTAAATACAAGATCATAAAAAAAGCCAGACATTGAATTATCTGGCTTTTCTAATGTTTATTATTTACCGCAAAATATAAATCTTACCGTAATCTTTCTTAAATGCCTTATCGCCGGCCGTATTGCGATGCTTAAATTCTTCCGGCCCGGTATCCATTACCACCCGGTACAAATAAACGCCATTCGCTAAACGGTCACCAAAAGTATCTGTACCATCCCAGGCAAACTCGCTTATATTATTACCTATTTTCAAAGGCCCCAGTTCGTCTTTCATTATTTCCCGCACTACTTTACCAGTTACCGTCATAATCTGAACTTTCATATCCTGCGGAAT
>JAQBNV010000554.1 GCA_028288395.1 Adhaeribacter sp.
AAAAAGCAAAACAAGTGGGTACCGGTTGGGTGTCGGTAAAAAATTCCAATCATTTTGGTATAGCCGGCTACCACGCCATGAAAGCCCTGGCCCACGACATGATTGGCATAGCCATGACCAACGCCAGTCCGCTGGTCGCGCCCACTTACTCTATAGACCGTTTGATGGGCACCAATCCTATTGCCGTAGCTATACCGGCAAACCACCAGCCACCTTTTGTAGCTGATTTGGCAACAACTACCGCCGCCAATGGCAAATTGGAGATTTTGCAACGCAAAGGTTTAGATGCTCCCGTGGGTTGGATACAGGATGCTGCCGGCAATAATTCTAACAATACGCACGAATTAAAAAATGGCGGAGCTTTACTGCCCTTGGGCGGAGAGCATGGCAGCCACAAAGGTTATGCCCTGGGTGCCATTGTCGATATTTTTTCAGCGGTACTTTCGGGTGCCAATTATGGGCCCTGGGTGCCGCCTTTCGTAAGCTTTCTGCCGTTACCAGCCAACCCGGTAGGCGAAGGTATCGGGCATTTTTTCGGGGCGATGCGGATAGATGCCTTCCGGCCCGCCGCCGAATTTAAAGAACACATGGATAATTGGATCAAGACTTTCCGCGCAGCGCAACCCAAAGCTGGCCAGGCAGCAGTATTAATTCCCGGCGATCCGGAACGCGAAATATCAGTTCAACGTTTAGCATCGGGTATTCCTTTGCTGGACCCGGTCATAAAAGATTTGGAAACGCTGGGCAACCGGTTTGATTTAAAGCTATAAGTTGGCACCAGCATAAACCAGGAGCGCCTTCCAAAATAATGGAAGGCGCTCCTGGTTTATAGCATTTCTGAGGTTTGAAATTAATTATAAGCGTAAACCGGTAATGCTTTGGTAAAAAAGGCATTCATGGCTACTTTGGTATCGAGTAATTTAGATTCATACGCTGCGTTAGAAGCGTGCAGGTATAAGCAGGATCCACCTTTTATGGCCGTAATTATTTCGGCATGATTTTCCATCGGCAAGGCCGGGCAACCCTGGCTCCTTCCTAAACGTCCATGCTGTTTAACAAAAGCATCACTTACATAATCGGCCCCGTGCACCACTATATTGCGGTCGTAGGCATTCTGATTAAACTCTTTGTCCATACCCGCCAGTTTAAGCGATAAGCCATGTTTGCCCTGATAGGTATCCTTCGTTACATAAAATCCCAGGCTACTTTGTTCTGATTGCACAACATTAGAGAACTGATCAGCCATTTCCCATCCCGAATTTTTACCGTGCGCTACTAGCGATTGATGTAATATTTTTTTCGCCTCTAAATCCAGCACCCAGAAACGTTTTTCAACGGATGATTGATCAAAATCGGCAATGGTCAGGATGCCGGGGTTAGCCAGTTCGCCAGCCTGTAATAAATTGAGATATCCGACCATCGCTTGGTTAAATACTTCCAGGCTTAAGCCGGCTTGTTGCAGCCCCAGATGCTCGTATAAATCATAAATCTCCAGTTCAAACTGAATAAATTTAAGCGCCTCCATGTTTGGAGCAACCATCAGCGCATTTTGCTTATGGGTATTATTCCCGGCTGGCACCGGTGTATGCGCCAGAAAAAAAGAAGCAAACAGAGGAATTGCTTTTTTAGCCTGTCGCTGACCCCATTTATTTTTTAATCTAATACTAGATTTTTTCATAATAATAAGCTTTAGCAAGGCTATCTTTACCTATATACGGCTATATATCCAATTGAGATACAATTAATTAACGAACACCCTTTTTGTCAGAAAATTCAGGCTCGAAATATTAGTTATAGGTCCGTACAAAATCAGCTCTTTAATTGTAATTTATTATAGTTTTTGCCGAAACCAAGGTCTGCTACATTCATTAAATCTAACAGTTATTTTATTCGTACTTTTGCGCCTTTAAATCGGCTGTTTAAACAGCCTATACGTTAATACGAAGATGGCTAAAGTTGCAATAAATCTGTCTACGGGCACGATACAGAAAGAAGAAATAATAGTTGGTATTGATTTGGGTACAACCAACAGCCTGGTAGCCTATATTCATCCGGAAGAAAAACACCCGATTGCGATAAATGATCTGGACATGGGTACCATTGTTCCTTCGGTAGTACATTTTAAGGGGGCCGGCGAAGTAGTGGTCGGGAACGAAGCCAAAGAATACCTGCTCACCGATCCGGCCCACACCATATATTCGGTTAAACGCCTTTTAGGTAAATCTTACCAGGATTTAGGAAATCACAAAGATTACTTCGGTTATAAAATTATTGATGACAATACCGAAGGCATGGTAAAAATTCGGGTGGGCGATCATTTTTATTCACCCATTGAGTTATCTGCCGAAATATTAAAAGAGCTGCGCAAGCGGGCCGAACATGCCCTGAAAACCCCGGTTAACCGGGCCGTTATCACCGTTCCGGCTTACTTTAATGATTCGCAGCGGCAGGCCACCCGCGATGCCGGAAAACTGGCTGGATTAGAAGTTTTACGCATTATAAACGAACCAACCGCGGCCTCCCTGGCCTATGGCATTGGTCTCGACCCCAGCGAAGAAAAAACCATTGCAGTTTATGACTTAGGCGGCGGTACATTTGATATTTCTATCCTGCACATTCAACAGGGTATATTTGAAGTACTCAGCACCAACGGCGATACGTATTTAGGGGGCGATGATTTTGACCGGGCCATTGTGGATTACTGGTTAAAAGAAAATAATATTCCAACAGCGGAACTCACCCAAAACAAGGAACTGCTGCAAGCCCTGCGGTTAAGCGCCGAAGAAGCCAAGAAAACGCTCAGCCAGGCAGATAACTTTGTCACTACCATCGGAAATATTACCTGTAATATAACCCGGGCTACCTTCGAGGAACTGATAACCCCTATTGTGCAGCGAACTGTCCAATCCTGTGAACGGTCCTTGTCCGATGCCAACCTGCGTAAAGAAGATATTCAGGCGGTAGTAATGGTAGGCGGTTCTACGCGGGTGCCACTGGTTTACCGTACGGTCTCTGATTTTTTTGGCAAGGAAGCGAATAATTCCCTTAACCCCGACGAAGTAGTAGCATTAGGAGCAGCCATCCAGGCTGATGTTTTGGCCGGCAACCGCCATGATATTTTATTGCTGGATGTCACGCCATTAACCCTCGGCATCGAAACCATGGGAGGCCTGATGGATAGCATTATACCCCGTAATTCCAAAATACCTACCAAAGCCGGTCGCCAGTATACAACTTCTATTGACGGGCAAATAAACATGAAAATAGCCGTTTACCAGGGTGAGCGTGATCTGGTGAAAGAAAACCGTAAACTAGCTGAATTTGAACTCAAAGGCATCCCGGCCATGCCCGCCGGCTTACCTAAAATAGACGTGAATTTTATTTTAAACGCCGATGGCATATTAAAAGTGGAAGCCCAGGAGCTGCGGTCGGGGGTAAAACAACACATAGAAATAAAACCCCAATATGGCTTAACTGATAAGCAGGTAGAACAAATGCTAATGGACTCCATTACGCATGCCCGCGAAGACGTAGCCACCCGCATGGTTATTGAAGCCCGTACTACCGCCGAACAGTTGCTTTACCAGGTAGACCGCTTTGTGCAGAAAAACCGCCAGCACTTAACCAACGAAGAAATAGCAACTACCACTGCTAAAAGACAGCGGGTTGCCGATTTACTTTCGTCAGATAATCAGGAAAAAGATACGATTCTAAAAGCCGTAGACGACCTGGAAGAAACAACGCGTCCCTTTGCTGAAAGAATAATGGATATTTCGATCCGGGAAGCCATGACCGGTAAAAAAATTGAATAAATATTTTGTTCTGTTTATAAAATAAGAATGCCACCCTATATAGGGTGGCATTCTTATTTTATAACATCTGACTCTCAGGTTAATATTCTCCTGCCTTAGTCTCCAAATATTATCTTTTATCTTCTTTTTTCATTATGATAAACAAGTCTTCAGTTGGTTTTTTCATCTGGTACTTCTCCCGAGCGTATTTTTCCAATAGAGCGGCATTACTGAGTAACTCTTCCCGATCCTGCTGCACCTCGGTTATCCGTTGTTGATAGTGGGCCTTTTCGTCTTCCAATTCGCTCAGCTTTTTGCTCATCTGGTACTGGGTTATAAAATCGTTTGAATCAAAAAAGAACATCCAAACGAGGAACAAAAAGGTAAACAGAAAATAAAAACTACGGAAAAACTTTGGAATTCTGACCAACATAAACCTTCAGTTAAAAAATAAGGGCTGTTAAACCTCATGTTTAACAGCCCTTGAAATTACTAAATTTTAAATATTAACTAAAACTTTTTTCCGGGGAAATAAGCCATTTCGCCTAGTTCTTCTTCAATGCGTAACAACTGGTTGTACTTAGCCATCCGATCAGAACGCGATGCTGAACCGGTTTTTATCTGGCCGGTATTTAAAGCAACCGCTAAATCAGCAATAGTATTGTCTTCGGTTTCTCCGGAGCGGTGCGACATGATGCTCTTGTAACCATTCCGACGACCTAAATTAATGGCATCGATTGTTTCGGTAAGGGTACCTATCTGGTTTACTTTAATCAGAATAGCATTGGCAATTTTTTCGTCGATGCCGCGCTGCAGGCGGGTTACGTTGGTTACAAATAAATCGTCGCCTACCAACTGTACTTTATCGCCGATAGATTCGGTTAAAGATTTCCAGCCGCTCCAGTCGTCTTCGTCCATGCCATCTTCAATTGAAATAATCGGGTATTTTTTACTCCAGTCAGTCCAGAAGTTTACCATTTCGGCGGAAGTTAATTTATCACCGGTCGATTTTTTGAAGTGGTACTGGCCGGTTGAGGCATCGTAGAATTCTGAAGCTGCTGCATCCATGGCTATCATAACATCTTCACCTGGCTTATAACCGGCAGTTTCGATGGCCTGCAAAACTACTTTAATTGCTTCTTCATTGGATTTAATATTTGGAGCAAATCCACCTTCGTCACCTACGTTC
>JAQBNV010000603.1 GCA_028288395.1 Adhaeribacter sp.
AGATAGTTTCGTAGCTTCTGTCTTTTCTCTACATTGTTATAAATATCTCCATTAGCCTTTGCTGTAGAAATACCAAATTTTTGACAGAGTTTTCTTAACCCATCTTCCGGTAATAAGACAAAATCACTATTTTCAAATTTCTTTCGTTTAATAAATACTTCTGGAGTTATTCTAGATAGACTTGTATTATAAACTTTCTTGATGTGAAGCAATCCTTCTTCGTTAGTTAATCCCTCCAGCTCAAAAGTGGTAGTTACGGAATCATCAATGATAATATCTTTATGGTTAGCATTAAATACACATTCTATTTCAACCAATTGATTCTCAGCTGAAATATTAAGCATATCCCTACTTGCTTCTGAATCATTAAGGAATAAATCCAAAGCTTTTAAAATAGTAGATTTACCAGCATCATTTATTCCAACAATAACAATAAAATCATCAAAACAAACTTCAATTTTGTTCTTGATACCTCTGAAATTAGTTATATGACACTTTTTAAGACGCATTTTTATCAGATTAAAAAGACAAGAAGATATATAGATATTGTATTTGATTTTGTAATGAAAAAAGGAGGTTTAGTTAAACCTCCTTTTTTCATTACAAAATATTTTTAGCTACCACAAGCCTCGCAAGCATCTGGATTATCCAACGAGCAGGCTAGGTCGCTTTTATTTTGCTCCAGGCTGTTGTTGTAGACTGGCTGGAGTGTTTCGGCGGCTTGTTTTTCTACCGTAAACTTGATGGCATCCACGGCGGCTTTGGTGCGGAGGTAGTACATACCGGTTTTCAGGCCGCGTTTCCAGGCGTGGAAGTGCATCGAAGTCAGTTTACCGAAGTTCGGGTTCTGCACGTGCAGGTTCAGGCTCTGGCTCTGGCAGATATACGCACCGCGGTCGGCCGACATATCGATAATGGTTTTCTGCTTAATTTCCCATACGGTTTTGTACAGGTCCTTGATATTCTGCGGAATGTTCGGAATATTCTGTACCGAACCATTGGCTGAGATAATCTGGTTTTTCAGGTTATCGTTCCAGATGCCGAGTTTAATCAGGTCTTTCAGCAAATGCTTGTTTACCACCATAAACTCACCGCTGAGTACGCGCCGCACATATATATTAGAGGTATAAGGCTCAAAGCTCTCGTTGTTACCTAATATTTGCGCGGTAGAAGCGGTTGGCATAGGCGCTACTAATAAAGAGTTACGCACGCCGTGCTCTACTACCTCGTTGCGCAAAGCTTCCCAATCCCAACGACCCGAATCTGGTTTTACGCCCCACATATCAAACTGGAAAATACCCCGGCTCAACGGCGAACCTTCGAAGGTTTCGTAAGCACCGTCTTTTATTGCCAGGTCTTTCGAAGCTGTCATGGCCGCAAAGTAAATGGTCTCGAATATTTCTTTATTCAGTTGTTGCGCTTCTTCGCTTTCGAAAGGCATACGCAGGTGAATAAAAGTGTCGGCCAGCCCCTGAATACCTAAACCAATAGGTCGGTGGCGCATATTTGATTTTTTGGCTTCCGGAACCGGGTAATAATTGATGTCGATAACCTTGTTCAGGTTTTTGGTTACCTGGTAAGTTACCTCGTACAGTTTCTGGTGGTCGAACTTCTTGTGGTCGCCTTGGCCGGTTACGTAACGCGGCAACGCCAGCGAGGCCAGGTTACAAACCGCAATTTCGTCGGCGGAGGTGTACTCCATAATCTCGGTACATAAGTTACTAGACTTAATGGTACCTAAATTCTGCTGGTTAGACTTGCTATTGGCGGCATCTTTAAACAACATATAAGGCGTACCGGTTTCGGTCTGGGCTTCCAGCACGGCAAACCACAACTCCTGCGCTTTAATGGTTTTGCGGGCGCGGCCTTCTTTTTCGTATTTGGCGTAGAGCATTTCAAACTCTTTGCCCCAGCACTCATCCAAACCAGGCGCTTCGTTCGGGCAGAACAGGCTCCACTCGCCGTTCTCCTCTACGCGCTTCATAAATAAATCGGGGGTCCAGAGGGCGAAGAATAAATCGCGGGCGCGCATCTCTTCTTTCCCGTGGTTCTTACGCAAATCCAGGAACTCGAAAATATCGGCGTGCCACGGCTCTAAATAAATCGCAAAAGCGCCTTTACGCTTGCCACCGCCCTGGTCTACGTAGCGGGCCGTGTCGTTAAACACTTTCAGCATCGGCACCAAGCCGTTAGAAGTACCGTTGGTACCTTTAATATAAGAACCGGTGGCACGTACGCCGTGGATGCTTAAGCCGATACCACCAGCACTCTGCGAAATTAACGCACAGTTTTTCAGGGTATCGTAAATACCCGAAATGCTATCGTCTTTCATGGTAAGCAGGAAACAGCTCGATAACTGGGGCTTGGGCGAGCCGGCGTTAAATAAAGTAGGCGTAGCGTGCGTAAACCACTTCTCCGACATTAGGCTGTAGGTTTGCAAGGCCTGCTCGATATCGTTTTTATGAATACCAATGGCTACCCGCATCAGCATGTGCTGCGGACGCTCTACAATTTTACCGTCGAGGCGCAGCAAATAAGAACGCTCCAAGGTTTTGTAACCGAAATAATCGTAGTTGTAATCGCGGTCGTAAATAATGCTGGAGTCGAGCAAAGCCGCGTGCTTCCGGATTATTTCGTACACGTCTTTGGCCAGCAAAGAGGCATTTTCGCCGGTTTTGGGATCTTCGTAGGTATACAGCCGTTTCATGGTGCTGCTGAACGACTTGGCCGTTACTTTGTGCAGGTTTGAAATGGCAATCCGGGCGGCCAGAATGGCGTAATCGGGGTGTTTGGTGGTCATGGAGGCCGAAATCTCCGCGGCCAGGTTATCGAGTTCTACGGTAGTTACGCCATCGTAAATACCGTCAATCACTTTTTTGGCAACTTCTATCGGGCTCACAAAATCCATGTGCAGCCCGTAGCACAACTTTTCTATCCGGGCGGTAATTTTATCAAATTTGACCGATTCGCGTCGGCCGTCTCGTTTTATAACTAACATAGGCAAATAGAGGAATTAAAAGGTTGTGGAACAGGCAAAGCAATACTCCCCTGCACCCGGTAAAATACCGGTATAACAGTACATTGATGAATAAAAGTGGTGGTAAAGGAAAGCCGACGAGGGGACCTGAAAATAACAGAAGGGTTTAATTTCTTTTTCAGGTTCCTCATCTCTAAAAGGTTAAATTAAAAATCTTCGTCGAGCGAGAAGAGGTTATCCGTCCGGTCGCTCATCACGCCGGCCTTTTGGTATTCGCCCACGCGTTTTTCAAAGAAATTGGTTTTGCCTTGCAGCGAAATCATTTCCATAAAGTCGAAAGGATTAGTGGCATTGTAAACTTTAGCGCAGCCCAAAGCTACCAGGAGGCGATCCGCTACGAACTCGATATATTGACTCATTAATTTGGCATTCATACCTATCAGGTCAACTGGCAACGCATCCGTTACAAATTCCTGCTCAATGGCAACGGCGTCGCGGATGATGCTTTGTACGCGCTCTTCCGATAACTTGTTTTGCAGCATCGAGTACAACAAACAGGCAAAATCGCAATGCAAACCTTCGTCTCTGGAAATCAATTCGTTAGAGAAAGTTAAACCAGGCATCAGGCCCCGTTTCTTCAGCCAGAAGATAGAACAGAAAGATCCGGAAAAGAAAATACCTTCTACAGCCGCAAAAGCAATGAGGCGTTCGGTAAAGTTTTCGGAGTTAATCCACTTTAAAGCCCACGCCCCTTTTTTCTTCACGCAGTCAACGGTTTCCAGGGCGTTAAACAGGCGATCTTTTTCAACGGTGTCTTTAATATAAGTATCTATTAATAAGGAATAGGTCTCGGAGTGAATATTTTCCATCATAATCTGGAAGCCGTAAAAACAACGGGCTTCCGGAATCTGTACCTCCTGCATGAAGTTAATGGCCAGGTTTTCGTTTACAATGCCATCTGAGGCTGCAAAGAAAGCCAGTACGTGCGAGATAAAATGCCTTTCGCCATCGTTCAGGCGCTCCCAGTCTTTCTGGTCCTGCGACAAATCTATTTCTTCGGCCGTCCAGAAACTGGCCTCGGCTTTTTTATACATCTGCCACACATTGTCATGTTGAATCGGGAACAGGACAAACCTATTCGGATTTTCTGCTAAGATTGGCTCCATGCTTTGCTCCATACTGTTTTAATATTTAAATGAGTAATAACTGATTTTTTTTGGCTTGCTCTTGTATCAACCGGGTCACCTTCCAAAGGTTTTTTGCCCCGAATCAGTTGTTCAAATATACGTAAAGAGGCCCTGAACTTTTTCCCCAAAATTCAGTTATTTCTCCACATAATTTACCCCTTGACTATCAATTAATTAACAAATAATTAACAGAATTCGCACCCCACCGCCCACAAATTGTGAAAAACCCCTTCTATATGCTTATATCGCTATTTAGCAGTGTGTATAAATATAAAGCTGGGTTGTGGTTGCGGTTCTGAATTATTTTTCTTAATTTTGCCCTCCAAATATCAAAACCAAACAGAAAGCAACATGTACGCAATTGTAGACATAGCTGGTCGTCAGACCAAGGTAGAGGGCGGTAAATTCGTCTATACCAATAAGCTTTCCGGCAACGAGGGTGACGCCGTAGAGTTCGCCAATGTATTATTAACCGAGAATGACGGCAATATCTCTTTAGGAGCGCCGTTCATCAGTGACTTTAAAGTAACCGGTAAAATACTTGGCCATGTAAAAGGTGACAAAGTGATCGTTTTCAAAAAGAAACGGCGTAAAGGTTACAAAAAGAAAAATGGCCATCGCCAGCAATTTACCAAAGTATTAATTGACCCGTTAGCATTTTAATTTTATACAGAAATGGCACACAAAAAAGGAGCAGGTAGTTCGAACAACGGTCGTGAATCGCATAGCAAACGACTGGGCGTGAAGATTTATGGTGGCCAGGCCATCATCGCCGGTAATATCATTGTACGTCAACGGGGCACAGCGCACCACCCAGGCAAAAATGTTGGTTTGGGTAAAGACCACACGTTATTTGCATTATCTGATGGCGTAGTTCAATTCAGAAAAGGCGCTAAAAACCGTTCTTACGTATCCGTGCTTCCGTTGGAAGTGCCGGCCGAAGCGTAGTTCGATTTTTAACCATATAAAAAAGGGAAGCTGATAAAGCTTCCCTTTTTTGTTTTGTATTATTTGGTTCTTTCCGGCCAAACTGATATCTGTTTCCCTCTCGCTATTATATTCATTTATTCTGTGATAAAAAATCACCCTGCCCCTTCTTATTCAAGGAAGGGCGCTTGATTAGCTAAATATTATCCAGGAAGAATGTCCTCCCTTGTTAAGGGAAGGTGCCCGGAGGGCGGAAGAGTCAATCACATCCAGGAGAAAAGAAGTGCCGCCGCAAAGTTGAAAGCCCGCTGAAAGAAAAGCCTTAAACTAAGAAGAACTTTATCCACCTACCACCAGATAAAACTAAATATTCTCTATACTTGTAATTCAAGCACCACCTTATCCGCCATGCTAAAAAATTACCTGTTCAGCGCCTTTACCGCTTTATTCCTGGCACTCGTAACTTTTGCCGCCACCGCGCAACGCGACCCCGATAAAAAGGAATGGAAGCCTTTGTTTAACGGCAAAGACTTGTCGGGTTGGGATATAAAAATTGCCGGCCACCAGCTGAATGACAACTACAAAAATACGTTCCGGTACGAAGACGGAATGGTGCGCATCTCCTATGATGAATACCAGAATTTCGATAATAAATACGGGCACATGTATTACAAAGAGCCCTACTCTCACTACATCTTACGCTTCGAATACCGCTTTACCAGCAATCAAACGCCCGGTGGGGCGGCCTGGAACGTGCGGAACAGCGGCATTATGTTTCATTCACAATCGGCCCAAAGTCTGACTTTAGGCCAGGAGTTCCCGGTTTCGCTGGAAATACAATTACTGGGGGGCCTGGGTAACAGCGAACGCCATACCGGCAATCTTTGCACCCCGGGTACCATCGTGCACATGAATGGAAAACTAAATCCCAACCACTGCATCGACTCCAACTCCAAAACCTACCACGGCGACTATTGGGTTAAAGCCGAAATAATAGTACTGGGTGATTCGATTATAAAGCACATCATAGAAGGCGACACGGTGCTTACTTACCAGAAACCGCAGATTGGCGAAGTAGCCTGGGCGCAGGGCAAGCAGGATGCTTATACAAAAGAATGGTTAAGTAAAAACGGCATGGCTTTAAAAGAAGGCTACATTTCCCTGCAGGCTGAAAGCCATCCCATCGATTTCCGGAACGTCGAAATCCTGAACCTGAAAGGTTGCACCGACCCCAAAGCCAAAAACTACAAATCGTACTACGTGGTATCGGACAACAAACCTTGCAACTATGGCTTCTGGGAGAAGGTCAAGCACGTATTTCGCTAAAGTTTAAAGAATATCTCCGCCAAATAAATACCACCTTTAGCTGCCGCCAGTTTAGCGAAGCGTAACTGGTGCCGATAAATAAAAGGAAGTTTTCAACTTTCGAAAGTCAGCCACCTTCTTTTATTCTTGCCCACCAGTAAAATACTGACGAGCGTAAAGGTGAGCAAACTACTTTGATTATACGGCTTGCGGCTCCAGGAATAAATCCAGCGTAATCTGGTCGGCTAATAATTTGCCTTTATCGGTCAGGTAAAGTACTTCGTCCCGGATCAGAATATATTCTTTCTGCTGCAACTCGGCCAAATATACTTGCTGCCGGGTTGCCAAATCTACCCCGAACTGCCGCCGCAACCGGCCCAGGTCGCAGCCCCAGCTAGTACGCAGGCTGGTGAGCAGGTATTCGTTGGCCTGGTCCACTACCGTTAGTTCTTCGCGGTCGAAGGCCAGCTGGTTTTGCGCGAGGGCGTTGAGGTATTTGGCATTATTAGCCACATTGTATTGCCGGGAAAAACCATTAAACGAATGGGCGCTGGGCCCCAAACCCAGGTAATGAACCCCGCGCCAGTAATTGCTGTTGTGTTTCGATTCGTAGCCGGGCTGGCAATAATTAGATATTTCGTATTGAGTGAAACCATTAGCCTGCATCCGGCTTACCAATATTTCGAACTGCTCGGCCACAAACTCATCTTCGCTGGGTTTAAAACTGCCTTTCTTCGTCCAGCGGCCCAGCGCTGTTTTTTCTTCAATAGTCAGGGCGTAGCACGATACATGCTGTACCTGCAAGGAGAATAATTTACTTAAATCATCCTGCCACAAATCGTGGGAAGGCGCCGGAATGCCATAAATCAGGTCGGTAGTAATATTCGTAAACCCGGCATCCTGGGCGTATTTAACTGCGTTCAGAGCTTCGGCAGCGTTATGGGCCCGGTTCATACGCTGCAAATGTTCTTCCTGAAACGATTGCAGCCCAACACTCAGGCGGTTTACCGGCGAGGCAGCCAGTTCCTGGAGTTTGGCCCTGGTTAAATCATCCGGGTTAGCCTCCAGGGTAATTTCGGCATCGGGCGCAATGGTAAAACAGCGGTGCAGCGAATCGAATATTTGCAACAGTTCTTCCCCGGTGAGTAAAGATGGTGTACCGCCTCCGAAATAAATGGTTTGAATAACCTGGTTAGGCAGGTAGTTTTGCTGCAAGGTTATTTCCTGACAAATAGCAGCGACCACACTGCCTTTATGCCGCAATGAGGTGCTGAAATGAAAGTCGCAGTAATGACAGGCCTGCTTGCAAAAAGGAATATGAATATAAATACCGGCCACGCGCTGTTTTAAGTTAAGGGCTGTTTTAAAAACAACCTCAATGGTAAGGCAATAATCTGGTTTACGAAACAAACCGGCATTACCCGTGCTAAATTAGAAACAATAAACTGCACCTTTTCTGTTCATCTTTAAAAATAAAATACCCGGGATAATTTACCTGCACCGCCGGCCGTTTTATAAGCCAGAATTATTGCGGTAGATTCAGGCCGTACCGGAACTTACCGGCAGCCTTGGCTGGTAAGTTCCGGGCTGTAAAGGCCGCGTTTTCTGAGCTTAAATATTTCTGCGGCCGCCCATCCGAATTAGAACTTTTCTAACCCCAATAGCCTTTCTGATATAGATCCGGTTAAGCGGAAACGCCTGCGGCCGATGCGATTTCTTAAAAATGGCAGTAGGCTTACGCGTTTATTCTGCGGCTAAAAAACGGAGCCGCCCGCAGATTTTTGTACCCGGTTTTAAATACTTATCTTCGTTTGACCTTTAGTTGGTAGTGGATATACCCGAATGTGTTATAAATTCTTTTTAAGCCTTTTTCTTTTATTATTCAGCGGCTATGCAGTTTCAGCGCAAACCGGCGATTATAAATTTTCCCGCCTCGAAAACCACCATGGTCTGCTGCATAACCAGATAAACTGTATCTTAAAAGACAGCAAGGGCTTTATGTGGTTCGGTACCATGACGGGCCTAAACCGGTTCGATGGGTATAATTTCAAAGCTTTCCGGCACGATATCCGCGACTCTACTTCTATCAGCAACAATTATATCAGCCAGTTGGCCGAAGGGCCGGAACAAATGCTGCTGGTGGTTACCCGATGGGCGGGGTTAAATATTTACAACCCCAATACCGAAAAATTTCTGAGCAAACCGGAAACCTTTCTGCGGAAATACGGCATCCCCGATGCTTCGGTGCTGAAAGTATTGCAGGACCGGAAAGGAATTTTTTGGTTTGTGCACAGCCGCGAAGGCATTTTTAAATATAATCCCCGGCTTAAAAGCACCATCCGGCTGGCGTATAACTCCCTCGATACGCTATCCATCCATTCGAACCAGGTTTCGGATTTTGCCGAGGACGAAAAAGGTGATTTCTGGGTAATGTACCAGGACGGAATATTGGAAAAAATTAGCGGTAAAACAAACAAAGTCATATACCGCAATAACTTCCTGAACCGGCAGTTTGGCCAAACCGACCAGGGTTACAGCCTTTTTTCGGATGCCGACGGCGATGCCTGGATATTTATGAACAACGAAGCCAAAGGCTTATTTTATTTCGAAACGAAAAAAAAGACTTTTACTCATATTCACCGCGACGCCGGAAAAGTTAAATTAAATGCCAATATTATAAGAAGCGTTACCCAGGATAACCAGAAAAGAATATGGATTGGCACCGACCACGGCGGGGTTAACCTACTGGACAAAAAAAACTTATCTGTAAAATACCTGGTGCACGAACCCGAAGATGACCGAAGCCTGAGCCAGAACAGTATTTATTCGTTGTATAAAGACAATACCGGCATTGTGTGGGTTGGCACCTATAAAGAAGGCATTAGTTATTACCACGAAAATATTATCCGGTTTAAATTATACCAGCACCTGCCGACTAATGCGACAAGTCTGCCTTTTAACGATGTAAACCGGTTTGTAGAAGATGCCAAAGGCAATTTGTGGATAGGCACGAACGGCGGTGGGCTGATTTATTTTGACCGGGCCACCGGCCGGTTTAAGCAATTTTTAAATGATCCCAACGATCCCAGGAGCCTGAGCAATAATATTATTGTGGGTCTTCACCTGGATCAAAACCAGCACTTATGGGTAGGCACCTACTTTGGGGGATTAAACATGTACGACGGCCAAAAATTTACCCGCTACCAGCACAACCCCAACGACCCCAACAGTTTAGCCGACGATCGGGTTTGGGACATTTTTGAAGACTCGCAGCGCAACCTCTGGATAGGCACCCTGGGCGGCGGGCTCGACCGGTTTGACCGCAAAACAAATACATTCCGGCACCATCGCTCCGGCAACCCCAATTCGGTTCATTCAGACTATATTTCTTATATAACCGAAGACCGGGATGGCCACCTCTGGATTGCCACTGCCTATGGCGTAGATCAATATAACCCCAAAACCGGCCATTTTACCCACATTGTTAATAATAATCATAACCCCAGGGGGTTAAGCAATAATAATGTTATTACGGTTATTCAGGACAGCCGGGACCTGATTTGGATGGGCACGCACGAGGGCTTGAATGTGTATGATAAAAAACTGAAAATACTCCGGAGCTTACGCCGTGAAAACGGCCTGCTGGATAATACCATCCTGGGCATTGTAGAAGACAAGCAGCACAATCTTTGGCTAAGCACCGCTAATGGTATCTCTAACCTTATAATTAGTAAAAAAGAAAAAGGCGGTCTAAGCTTTAAATTTAAAAACTACGACCAGTTGGACGGGCTGCAAAGCAAAGCTTTTAACAGCAATGCAGTGCTTAAAACCCGCCGCGGCGAACTCATCTTTGGCGGAGTAAACGGGTTTAATATTGTTCAACCCGAAAATATTAGTAATAACAAAAATATTCCGGCTTTGGCATTTACCGATTTAGAAGTATTTAACCGGAGTCTGCAGGTTGGCGACACGCTGAATGGCAGGGTTGTGCTGAACAGGGCCATTATGGGACAACCGGAAATAACCCTGAAGTACCACGAAAACATGTTTTCGGTGGCTTTTACCGCCTTGGATTATCTGCAGCCGGAAAAAAACCGCTACGCTTACCTCCTGGAAGGTTTCAATAATAAATGGCTGGCCGCCGACAGCAAATTGCGCAAGGCCACCTTTACCAACCTCGATCCGGGCACTTACGTGCTGCGGGTAAAAGCTTCTAATAACGACGGCCATTGGAACCAGGAAGGCATCCGGCTTAAAATTAATATTCTGCCGCCTTTCTGGCAAACCAAACCGGCCATTGCTTTTTATGTGTTGTTTGTGCTGTTAGTCTTGTGGCTGGCCCGTCGTTTTTTGCTGGAGCGCGAGCGATTAAAATTCCGGATTTCGCAGGAACGCCAGGAGGCCAGGCGCCGCCACGAGCTCGACGTAATGAAAATTAAATTTTTCACGAACGTAAGCCACGAGTTCCGGACGCCGCTAACCCTGATTATTACGCCGCTTGAGAAAATCATAAAAAATACGGCCGATACTGACCAGAAAAATCATTTGCTGCTGATTCACCGGAATGCCCGGCGCCTGCTTAACCTCGTAAACCAATTGCTCGATTTCCGGCGGATGGAGGTGCAGGAAATTCACTTGCAGCCAATCAAAGCCGACATTATCCATTTTATTCGCGAAACGGCCTTTTCCTTCTCCGATCTCTCCGAGAAAAAAAATATTCGTTTTAGCCTTATTTCGGAAGTAGAGCAGTTAGAGATTTTGTACGATCCGGATAAACTGGAAAAAATATTGTTTAACCTGCTTTCGAATGCTTTTAAGTTTACGCCCGAAGGCGGTGAAATAGGTTTGGAAATAGGTTTGCAGGCCGCTACTCCCAAAACCGGCAAGAGCACCCAGCAACTGGTTATTAAAGTAAAAGATACGGGTATTGGTATTCCGCCCGAAAATCATGAAAAAATATTCCGGCGGTTTTTCCAGAACGATATTCCGGGCTCAATGGTAAACCAAGGCAGCGGCATTGGATTGGCCATTACGAAAAAATTTGTGCGGTTGCACGGGGGCACTATTTCGGTGCAGAGCGCGCCCGGTGCAGGCAGTTGCTTTACCTTTATTTTACCTATTGCCAAAGAGTTTGCGGCCAAGTCGGTACCCGAACCAGTGGTGCAGAAAATACAGACCGGGGTAACTACTTTGGTAGCCAATGGTTTACCAGCCGGGCCAGCTGGAAATAAAAACGGCAAAAAACCGGTAGTGCTGTTAATCGAAGACAACGAAGATTTCCGGTTTTACCTGAAAGATAATTTGCAGGCGCATTATACCATTAAAGAAGCGGCCGATGGCAAGCAAGGCTGGGAACAGGTACTCGCCTGTAATCCGGATTTGATAGTAAGCGATATTATGATGCCCGAGATGGATGGTTTTGCGTTGAGCCGTAAAATAAAGAAGGATCCCCGCACCGCCAATATTCCGGTTATTCTTTTAACCGCCAATGCTTCCGAAGAGCAGCAACTAGTCGGCTACGAAACCGGGGCTAACGACTATATAACCAAGCCTTTTAATTTCGAGATTTTGCTTTCCCGCATCCGGAACCTGGTAAACCAGCACGCCAATTTCCGCGAAGCCCTGCAGCCCAAAATAGAGGTTAAACCCCAGGATGTGCAGATTACCTCAATGGATGATAAATTAATCCGGAAAGCAATTGCCTATACCGAAAAGAATATTGCCAATCCGGATTTCTCGGTTGAAGATTTAAGCCGGGAGTTAGGCATGAGCCGGGTATACCTGTATAAAAAGCTGCTGGCGCTCACCGGTAAAGCACCTTTGGAATTTATCCGGACGGTACGTCTGAAGCGGGCCGCCCAGTTATTAACCGAAAGCCAACTTACGGTGGCAGAAGTCGCTTACGAAGTAGGTTTTAACAACCCTAAGTATTTTACAAAGTATTTTAAAGTGGAATTCAATTGTCTGCCCTCGGTTTATG
>JAQBNV010000608.1 GCA_028288395.1 Adhaeribacter sp.
CATAAACCAGGAAAGTATCTTCTTTGTCGGTTTCTTCTACCCGTAAAGCCAGGTTTTTTTCTATTTCTTTGTACAACCGGTCGCGCAAGTGGCGGGAAGTAACAAATTTACCTTCTTTACCAAAAAACGGCGAGTTGTTAATAGTAAACAACATGTTCATGGTCGGCTCGTCGATCGAGATCCGGGCCAGTGCTTCGGGCATTTCGGCATCCGCAATGGTATCGCCAATGTCAAAACCTTCGATGCCGGTAATGGCACAAATTTCGCCGGACGATACGCTCGCCACTTTTACCCGGCCTAAGCCTTCAAAAACGTGAATGTCTTTGATGCGCATTTTTTTAATAGAACCATCGCGTTTACACAAACTGATGGATTCGCCTTCGGTTAAAGTACCGCGGTGCACCCGTCCAATGGCAATCCGGCCCACAAAAGAAGAATAATCCAGTGAGGTGATTTGCATCTGGGCCGTACCTTCTAAAGACGGCGCCGGCGGAATTACTTCCAAAATCGCATCCAGTAATGGCGTAATGTTGTCGGTTTTTTCTCTCCAGTCGGTGCTCATCCAACCTTGCTTGCTCGAACCGTAAAGGGTTACAAAGTCAAGCTGATCTTCGGTAGCACCCAGGTTATACATCAGGTCAAAAACCTGTTCGTGTACTTCGTCGGGGCGGCAGTTTTCTTTATCCACTTTATTTACCACCACAATTGGTTTCAGGCCCAGCGATATGGCCTTGCCTAACACAAACCGGGTTTGCGGCATAGCGCCTTCAAAAGCATCTACCAGCAATAAAACGCCGTCGGCCATTTTCAGAACCCGCTCTACTTCTCCGCCAAAGTCGGCGTGACCAGGGGTATCGATTACATTTATTTTTACTCCTTTGTAACGAACCGAAACGTTTTTAGAAACGATGGTAATACCTCTTTCGCGTTCCAGATCGTTGTTATCCAGAATCAGGTCTTCGAAGTGTTGGTGTTCAGAAAATATTTTGGAGGCATGAATAATTTTATCAACCAGGGTGGTTTTGCCGTGGTCAACGTGGGCAATGATGGCAATGTTTCGAATATTTTGACTCATTAGTTTTTTATTTCCAGGCGCAAATGTACAAAATCTTAGTTAGAATGAGAACACTTGGTTAACTCTTTGCTACAGTTATTATTAAGGAATTTTAAAGTAAAAAAGTTTCGGGCCTGTTAACTCTTTTATTTTGGGCCAATCTGAATACTATTTAATCTCCGTATATTTTGGAAAAAGAATCAAATTTTAATTAATTTATATATGAAAATCTTATTTAACGTTTTTTTAGGCTGTTTATTAACGCTGACGGCCTGTGCGCAGCAACAAAAACCCGAAGGGGGTACCGCCGCTACCGGGGAGGCACCCCTGCCCAACCGGCAGGTAAAAGCACTGAACCAGCAAAAAAGAGGATATGCCGTGGTGAAAACCGAAGCCGAATGGCGGCAGCAACTTACTCCGGAGCAATATTATGTTTCGCGCGAGAAAGGAACCGAACGGCCTTTTGCGAATAAATACAATAACAACAAAGAAGCCGGGGTTTATAAATGCATTGGCTGTGGCCAGGAATTATTTACTTCTGCTACCAAATTTGATTCGGGCACCGGCTGGCCCAGTTTTTACAAACCCATCAGTAATAAAGCGGTAAAAGAACTTCAGGACCGGGAAATGGGCATGCTGCGGACCGAAGTGGTCTGCAGCCGGTGCGGCGGGCACTTGGGGCACGTTTTCGACGATGGTCCTAAACCAACCGGGCTCCGTTACTGCCTGAATTCGGCAGCGCTGGCCTTCCAAAAAAAATAATACAATTTTATATATTCTTTTTTTAAACCTTTTGGTAGGGCCAACCCGTATCAGTAGTACGAAAAGTTACTGAAGATATGGACCTGAGTTCAACCAGCAATAATATAGAAAACACTGCACAATTGATAATGGAGGCGTTCCGTCATTTTGGTACGTCGCCCAACGAGGTTTTGTCCTATGATCAATTGTTACCTTACCTGGATGAGAAAAGCGAATACCAGCATTATAAAGATGCTTTGGTAGAGGCCGAATATCACCTCACCAAAGAGGCTTATGCTACCCCCGATGCAGCCGGCTTACGTTTAACTCCGGTTGGTCACCAGGCTTTGCAACAGGACAATGAAGCATAAAAGCTTTAAATAAATGGTAAACTTGTTAGGTAAGCAGTGACGATGAATAGTGTTGAAGAGCGGACAGGAAAGGCAATGCAAGCTGTAATGGCCGTAGTTGGAATGATGATGATAGCCTGTACTTCCGCCCGGGAAACTAACGAGTATAATGCGACGGCCCCCACCACCATACAAAGTGATGCGGACCGTCGCGCCATTTATAACAATGCCGGAACCACCCAGCCTTTATCGCGCCCCCCCAACCTGAACAATCGGGCCAGCGAAATAAACCGTCAGAAAAATATTGAAAACCCGGGCACCAACAACCCCAACAACAAACCCCCGGAAGTCCGCGTCATGGAAATGGGCCGGCCCTTGCCCGATACTATCCGCTAGTTTTTTTAAGGTCCCGTACCTAACTATTACCTATTACCACAGGATTTTATTTCTTCCTATAATAAGTTCTCCTGTTTGTCAGCTTTTCTCCAGTAATTCTTATTTGCTTTGATGCGAACAAGGCATAAGTATTTACCATATTTCGGCACTATTTTAATTCTGAAGGCTTGGATAAAGGTAAAAACCTCTATCTGCCTATATTTTATCTTTATTTATTTTGGCTGGTTGCCCTGGCAACGACAGAAGTCTGCTGAATCAGTTTAGGAATTCTTGGGCCAACACTTCTATCATTTACGTATATTTGCAGCCTTAATCCTGCATTATGACGAAAAACTATAAACGCTATACGGTTACAGCTGCTTTGCCCTATGCCAACGGACCCGTACACATCGGTCACCTGGCGGGGGTTTACCTGCCGGCCGATATTTATGTGCGTTACCTGCGTGCGCAAGGCCGCGATGTGAAATTTATTTGCGGCTCCGACGAACACGGGGTGCCTATTACCATCCGGGCCCAGAAAGAAGGCATTACGCCCCAACAGGTAGTAGATAAATACCACCAGCTTATCCGGGATTCTTTTGCCGAATTTAATATTTCCTTCGATATTTATTCCCGCACCTCTAACCAGACGCAGCACGAAACGGCGGCAGGCTTTTTTACGAACCTTTACAACAAAGGCGTTTTCGAAGAAAAAACCACCCAGCAATATTTCGACGAGAAAAACCAGCAGTTTCTGGCCGACCGCTACATTGTGGGTACCTGCCCGCGGTGCGGCAACGAAAATGCCTACGGCGACCAATGCGAAAGTTGCGGATCGAGCTTAAATGCCACCGATCTGATAAACCCCAAAAGCATGCTCAGCGGCGAAAAGCCCGTGATGAAAGAAACGAAACACTGGTATCTGCCGCTGGATCAGTACGAAAGCTGGCTGCGCGAATGGATAGTGGAAGGGCACCAGGAATGGAAAGCCAACGTATACGGCCAGTGCAAATCCTGGATCGACGGCGGCCTGCAAGCCCGCGCGGTAACCCGCGATTTAGATTGGGGCGTACCCGTGCCCCTCGAAGAAGCCACAGGAAAAGTGCTGTACGTGTGGTTTGATGCGCCTATCGGGTATATTTCGGCTACAAAAGATTTAACTTCCGATTGGCAGAAATACTGGCAGGACGAAGATACCAAACTGGTTCACTTTATTGGTAAAGATAATATTGTGTTCCATTGCATTATTTTTCCGGTAATGCTCAAGGCGCACGGCGACTATATATTGCCCGATAATGTGCCCGCCAACGAATTCCTGAACCTCGAAGGCGATAAAATATCTACCTCGCGCAACTGGGCGGTGTGGCTCCACGAATACTTAGCCGATTTTCCCGGCAAAGGCGATGTATTGCGTTATGTGCTTTGCGCCAATGCCCCCGAAACAAAGGACAACGATTTTACCTGGAAAGATTTTCAGGCCCGGAATAACAACGAGTTACTGGCCATCTTCGGTAATTTTATAAACCGGGCGGTGGTGCTTACCCATAAATATTACGACGGTAAAGTGCCGGCCAAAGCCGAACTGCAAACCGCCGATGTGATGGTGCTGGATGAACTAAAGGCTTTCCCCGGCATTATCGGCGATTTAATCGAGCGCTACCGCTTCCGGGAAGCGTTGAGCGAGCTGATGAACTTGGCCCGGTTGGGAAATAAATATTTAGCCGATACCGAACCGTGGAAAATTATAAAAACCGATCCTGACCGGGTAAAAACCATTCTGAATATTGCGCTGCAGATTGCCGCCAGCTTAACCATCGTGGCCGAGCCGTTTCTGCCCGAAACCGCGGAAAAGCTCGCCGCTATGCTGGGCATAAAAACCGATGAATGGGCCGCTGCCGGCGCGCCGGATTATCTTATTGCGGATCACCAGATAGGCGAAGCAGCGTTGTTGTTTCAAAGAATTGAAGATGAAACGGTGCAGGCCCAGGTGCAGAAACTGCTGGACACCAAAAAGGAAAATCAGTTAGCCAACGCTACCGTAAGTCCGGCTAAAGAAAATATCAGTTTCGAAGATTTTTCTAAAATGGATATTCGGGTAGGCACCATCCTGGAAGCCGAAAAAGTAGCCAAAACGAAAAAGCTTCTGAAACTTAAAATTGATACGGGCTTGGATCAGCGGACTATTGTGAGCGGAATTGCCGAGTATTTTATACCGGAAGCCATTATCGGGCAGCAGGTATCGGTTCTGGTAAATTTAGCTCCCCGCGCCATTAAAGGCATCGAGAGCCAGGGCATGATTTTGATGGCTGAAAACGCCGACGGCAGCCTGGCTTTTGTGCAACCATCGGAAATAGTGAAAAACGGCAGCAACATTGCTTAGAAGTTGTATTGCGAAATAAAAAGCAGCTTTTGGCTTGGGGCCGAAAGCTGCTTTTTATTTTTTACCCAGATAAATTATTGCGTTTTCCTTTAAAAGTGCTGGGAATAAGTGAACCAGAAAACCGGTCCCTACGCAGCGAATGAAAATACTGCGAAATGTAATGATGTATTATACCAACTTTGGTGAACGGTTTTCCATCAAACATTTATAAAGACGGGAAAAAATAGTGTCCATAATTGCCGGAGAAAATCTTCTGGTTAAAAATTATTGCCGGCAACGAGCTATTCGGCTTGATTACCACCTTTATTATTGCCTTAACAGAAGATGTTTTGGAATGCTTAGAATGCCGCAGAAGGACGGGAACTTTCCTCTTTTAATAATGGCAGGTGGTTTAGGCCAGGCGGTATTAACTGGTTTATTAAGCTTCAGAATTATGCGTGAGGCCAACATTTAAACTTCCGCTTGCCGGGTAGTTAGTTTAGGAGTTATTAACATAAAGCCTAAGGCGGTTAGTACCGACAATATTCCGGCCAGCCACCACAGGGTAGTAAAGCCGTAATTAGCCACCACCGTTGTACCCAGGAAAGGCGCCAAAATGTGTGCCGCCGAGTAAGAAAGCGAATATAGTCCCATGTAGGCGCC
>JAQBNV010000611.1 GCA_028288395.1 Adhaeribacter sp.
ATCAACTCAGAAAATATTAACTTTTTATAAATCCACTATGAAAAAAATAAAAGTAGGTGTAGTAGGTACCGGCTTCATCGGCCCGGCCCATATCGAAGCCCTCCGGCGGCTTCCGAATGTGGAAGTAGCCGCGCTGTGCGAGGTAACTGAAGAATTAGCCAAACAAAAGGCTGGCGATTTGGGCATCGAACGTTATTATACCTTCGAAAACCTGCTGAAGCAGGATGATATTACGAGTGTACATATCTGTACACCTAATTTTTTACATTATTCCCAATCGAAGGCCGCTTTGGCCGCGGGCAAGCACGTGGTGTGTGAGAAACCTTTGGCTAAAAATCTAGAGGAGGCCGAAGAACTCGTAAGCCTTGCCGCTCAAAGCGGATTGGTAAATGCGGTACACTTTAATCTGCGCTATTACCCACTGGTGCGGCAAATGAAAACCATGCGCGAAAAAGGAGAACTGGGCGATATTTATTCTTTTATTGGCTCGTATCTACAGGACTGGCTCTTTTATAACACCGACTATAACTGGCGTTTGGAGCCCGATAAATCCGGCGATTCGCGCGCCATTGCCGATATTGGCTCGCATTTAATGGACGTACTGGAATATATTACCGGCCTGAAAACCACTTCGGTAATGGCTGATTTTAATACTATTCATAAAACCCGTAAAAAGCCGCTGAAGCCCGTAGAAACGTATTCCGGTAAAATATTAACTCCGGAAGATTACGCCGACGTGGACATTACCACTGAAGACCACGCCAACGTATTGCTCCGATTCGATAACGGCAACAGCGGCGTGATTACTGTTTCGCAGGTATCGGCGGGCCGTAAAAACCAGATGAAGCTGGAAATTTCGGGTTCCCAAAGTACATTCGCCTGGAATTCCGAATCGCCAAACGAAATGTGGATTGGTAACCGCGACGGCGCCAACCAGCTGCTGATGCGCGATCCTTCGCTGGTACACCCCGAAGTTCGCTCGGTTATTACGTTCCCCGGCGGCCACAACGAAGGTTTCCCCGATACATCTAAGCAACTGTTTAAAGAAGTTTATGCGGCCATCGAAACCGGCAAGCAACCTGGGAACCCAACTTACCCGACTTTTGCCGACGGTTACCGCGAACTGCTCATCTGCGAGCGCATCCTGGAGTCGAACCGGAAGCAAGCTTGGGTAGCGGTTTAGTTTACCCGGAGCTTTAATTTTTTAAGCTCATTTAGGCCCTGTTAATCGATATTATGCAGGAACTTGATAGATAAATGGTAAGCATCCAAAACTGTCATTCAGGAGGAAACTTGTTTGCAAATCACGGACAAGGTTCCTCCTGAATAACAGAATTCTATTTTTTAACTTTATAAATAATTGCGGCTTTACCGGCATTTCAACATTGATTCAGTCTTTTAAATAAATTTTATTATTAACACAGGTCTGTGGTCGGATGGCTGTGGACTAAAAACCGAATATATGAAAGGACCTGCAATATTTTTAGCCCAGTTCGTGGGCAGTGAAGCCCCCTTCAATTCCCTGGAGAGTATGTGCCAGTGGGCAGCCGGATTAGGTTATAAAGGGATACAGATTCCGACCTGGGCCACCCAACTGGTTGATTTGCAGAAGCTGGCCGAAAGCCAGACGTATGCCGATGAGATTAAAGGAGTAGCCCAGGCTGCAGGCCTGGAAATAACCGAACTCTCCAGCCACTTACAGGGACAATTGGTAGCGGTACACCCGGCTTATGACAGCCTATTTGATGGCTTTGCCCCGGAGCAATACCGCAATAATCCAAAAGCCCGCACCGAATGGGCGGTGCAACAGTTAAAATACGCCGCTCAGGCCAGCCGTAATTTAGGCATAGACGTGCACGCAACTTTCTCGGGTGCTTTACTTTGGCATACCGTTTATCCCTGGCCGCAACGGCCGGCGGGCCTGGTGGAAACCGGCTTTAAAGAACTAGCCGATCGGTGGATGCCTATTTTAAATGCCTTCGACGAAGCAGGCGTGGATGTTTGTTACGAAATTCACCCCGGCGAAGATCTGCACGATGGCATTACGTTTGAGCGGTTCCTGGAAGCAACCGGTAACCACAAGCGCGTAAATCTGCTGTACGATCCCAGCCATTTTGTTTTGCAACAGTTAGATTACTTGGCGTATATCGACATCTATCACGAGTATATTAAAATGTTCCACGTAAAAGATGCAGAATTCAATCCTAATGGCCGTTCCGGCGTGTACGGCGGTTACCAGGATTGGGTAAACCGTCCGGGCCGTTTCCGTTCGCTCGGCGATGGGCAGGTAGACTTTAAAGGGGTATTTAGCAAACTGGCCCAATATAATTACCAAGGCTGGGCCGTGTTGGAGTGGGAGTGCGCATTAAAGCATCCGGAAGATGGTGCCCGGGAAGGTGCTCCTTTTATCCAGCAACACATGATTCGCCGCACCGAACGGGCCTTTGATGATTTTGCCGGTACCGGTTCGGATGAAGCTTATAACCGTAAGGTGTTAGGCTTATAGTAGAAATAATAAAATTTTCCTGAAAATAAAAAAGCCTGTTTAAAAACAGGCTTTTTTATTTAGGTCATCACGTTCCGAAAAAATATTGCAAAAAAATTTGCCTTGGGAATAAATTGACAGAGGTAATTACAAAGGAATAACCGCTTCAGGTCTATAAATTTTTGACACTGAAGCGGTTTTTTTTATTTACTTAATTCTGCTTTGGAATTATTATCCGGTATAAAGCTTATGGTTTTAAGCAGGGCCCGGCCGGCGGGTTGTTGCGGTTTAACCACTACATAAATATCCTGCAGTTGATCCGAACCTGAACCCTGGCCATTTTTCTGGATCGGAACGCTGGCAGTAGCCCGTTGGCGGTTACCAGCCAGGTTCATGACAGCTTGTCCGAGTAATGTGCCGTTAGGCTTGCCGCTCCGGACTTCTACCTGGTAAGCTCCCGGACGAGTGGCACTGAATCCGGCTAATTCGATGCGGCTAATGCCATTTAGATCCAACTGCTCGCCTTTGATCCACCCTTGGTTTGCAGGCAGAACCAGGTAGCTGGCACCAGCTGAATCTTTTTTGGCAAAACCCTCAACTTGCTGAAAGTCGCTTACATCCATTACGTTGTTACGCAGGTATATTGAACCAGAACCTGCCAGTGGGCTAATACCACCCTGACCGCCATTATCGGTATAAGTAGCCAATAACCGGAAAACATTCTGACGTTTCTTTTGCTCATCCGGCGCTGGTACGATTTTACCAATGGCCGGCAAACTTGGCTTAGCGTTTTCAGCATCCGCCAGCGACATAATCCAGGTTACAACTTGCCGCACATCACTTTCAGGCATGGTAAGGTGGGCCGGCATAACATTGCCTCCCCACACGCCGCTGCCGCCCTTTATGATTTTAGCGGTTAAATATTCGTGCGCCCGGGTATCTGGCTTGTACTTTTTAGCTACATCCGTGTAAGATGGTCCAATTGATTTCTCGGTAATACTATGGCAGGCTTTACAATCAGAATTCATCATGATGTTTTTGCCCTGGATGGTTGCCGAAATAATCTGGTGTCCCTGAGAGGCCGAAGCCATGTCCCGGCCCTGAATAAAATCAGAAGTAATGTGCAGGTTTTTCATGTCTACTTTGGCCCCCTCATCAGTTACTTTAACCTGGTAGCTAACTGGTTTGCCAGGGAAGTAGAAAGAGCGGTTGCCTTGCAGGTTGATGTTTACCATTGGCTGGGCATTACCCGCATATACTTCAACAGTATTGCTGGTGCTAAAAGCTTTTTTATCATCCAACACCTGCACGTTTATTTTATTACTACCGGGTTTGGTAATGGTATATTGCAGGCGGGGTTCTTTCGTTTCTTTTTTAACGTCACCAACCGTCCAGACGTAAGTCAGGTTATCTTTTTCCGGATCGGTGGCTGTTACACTAGCGGTAAAGCTAAAAGGCAGGTTGCCGTTCAGTTTGTTTACTTCCAGGTTAGAAACTTTTGGCGGACGGTTACCAGGCAGGTAATCTATCCGCGAAAGGCCGGCATCCGGATTTTTTGTAAACCAGCCTTTGCCATACTCCAGAATATAAAAGCGACCATCCGGACCAACTTCCATATCAATGGCCGAGGCTAATTTGGCATTTTGCATAAACGGCTCCATTTTATCAAATTCGCCATTTGGGGTAATGCTAACCGCTTTTATCCAATCCCGGATCCAGTCATAGATAAAGAACTTGCCGTTGTAATAATCCGGGTATCGGGTTGCGGCCGGTTATCTGTCGGCTTAATAAACAGGACCAGCCATCGCGTTACGGCCACCGGTACCTACCTGCGGAAATTCTTTAGACTCGTCGTATGGGTACCAGATAAAAGCCGGGTTGGTAGGAGGTAACTGGGTAAGGCCGGTATTGTTTTTAGAGTTGTTCAGGGGTTTAGCCGGGTCAAAAGCTTCGCCTGATTTACCAGTAGCATAATCGAACTGGCGGTAAGGATAGTTATTACCGATAAAAAATGGCCAGCCAAAGTTGCCGGCTTTAGTCGCCCGGTTTACTTCGTCGTAACCCTTGGGTCCGCGGGTTTCCATACTGTCTACCCGGGCATCCGGACCAACTTCACCCCAATAGAGTACGCCGGTTTTCTGATCTACCGATATCCGGTAAGGATTGCGGTGCCCCATGGTATAAATTTCGGGGCGCGTTTTAGCGGTTCCCTGCGGGAATAAGTTCCCTTGGGGGATTTCGTAAGTGCCATCGGCTTTTACCCGGATACGCAGGATTTTACCGCGTAAATCGTTGGTATTACCAGATGAACGGCGAACATCATATTGCTGGTGATCGGGCAAGTCGTTTAATGGCGCATAACTAGAGCTTACAAACTTAGCTTTCGGCTCATCAAAAGGAGTGGAGTTATCGCCGGTAGAAAGATACAATAACTTATCGGGGCCAAAAGCAATGGAACCGCCGGTATGGCAGCAAATATGGCGCTGGGTTTCCACTTCCAATATTACTTTTTCTGAATTCTGATCGAAGGTGCCATCGCGGAATACAAAACGGGACAACCGGTTAACAACTTTGTCGGCCGGGCTGTAATACATATAAATGTAATTGTTTGTAGCGTAATCCGGATCAGCGGCCAGGCCCATCACACCTTCCTCGGCATTGCCGGGGCCCTGCATGGTAGTACTTTTGAAAAATACATTCAGCAACCCGGCTTGTTTAACCTCGCCCGTTTTTTGGCTGTAATGCATTAATTCTCCCCGTCGCTGGGCTACCAGAATATCAAAATTCGGCAGAATGGCCATTTCGGTAGGCTCGGCAAAGGCCCCCTGGGAAAGTAAAGTTTTAACAAAACGGTCGTCTTCGGGCACGTTCTGGGTTTTGGCTTTGGCGTAATCCAGGGTAATATTTTTGCCGATGGCGTACTGCAAGCCGCCCAAAACGTGTTTCAGGTATTGTGGGTCAACAAACGATTCGTCAGTATGGCCCAAGCCGGTATAAAAAGCCCGCCCGCCATCGTACTCGTGGTACCAGGCAATAGGGTGACTTTTGCCGTTTTTACCACCTTCGTACGTCGTCTCATCCAGGTTCATCAACACTTTGATGGCCGGATTGATTTTTTTGTAGCTATACCATTCGTCCCAGCGTTTCCATTTTTTAGGCAGGTGTTTCGTAGAAATATGTTTGCGGTTTACCACCTGAATAACGGCGTCCTGCTGTTTGGGGTGGCTCAGAAAATAAGCCCCTACTAACCGGCCGTACCAGCCCCAGTCGTACTCGGTGTCGGCGGCGGCATGAATGCCCATAAAACCGCCTCCAGCCTGGATATAACGCTCAAAGGCTGCTTCCTGGTAATTATTCAGGACATCGCCGGTAGTACTTAAAAATACGACGGTCGCGTAATTTTTCAGATTGGCATCAGTAAAGGCGGCCGGGTTGGTGGTGGTATCAGCTTCCATGTTGTTTTCACCGGCCAGTTTCATCAGGGCAATACTACCCTTGGCGATAGAGGCATGGTGATAGCCGCTGGTTTTGCTGAAAATAAGAATTTTGGGCTTCACCAGAAGTTTACTAAATGCAAAAAAGGCAAAAACCATTAGTGCAAATATTCCTCCGGCCAGCAGCCGCGAAAAGTTTTTCAATTTCATTAGGTTTGTGAATTTAATAGTAGCGTTTTTGTTTGGAAGGTTTTTTTACTTATAACGATTCAAATTTATATCTAATGTAAGGCATTATAAAATAAATATAATACTCATTTTAAAAGGATTTGATTCGGCTGTTGTCTTATATAAATACTTTCTTTTATATTTTTCCGTTGCGCTAATTTATTTTAAAAGAAATTGGGTATTCTTAGAAGTGCCAGGTGCAGCCAAAAGCTGGTGGCAAGCCATTCATCCTGGTTTTTACGGCTTGGCCGGTATAAATATATTGTTGTTAAAAAGGCAATGATTATAATGATTTATTTTAAACTATTCAGCGACTTAGATGTATTGTTGTGAATATCATAAAATGAATTAAAGACAATAAATACTTTGATAAATTATTAGGTCTAATACTTTTAATTTATTTATTTTTATTCGAATTTGGACAATCATATAAGGTTAAAGACTCTCCCAAAATGAGAAAAAGTTTTTTTAAATTAAAATTAGTAGCCATTTTTTCCCTGGCGGTTGGTTTATCGTTTACGGTAGCGGCACAAGCTAAAAAAGGTGTCAGCAAAAACGAGAATTCCCTGAGCAAAGCCGAAAAGGCCGCTGGCTGGACCCTGCTGTTCGATGGAAAATCGTTGGACCAGTGGCGGGGTTTTCACAAAGATAATGTGCCCACTTCCTGGCAGATTGAAGATGGTGCCATTGCCCTGACCGGTAAAGGCGGAGGCGATATTATTACTAAAAATCAATACGAAAATTATGAGCTGATGCTGGACTGGAAAATTTCGGAAGGCGGCAACAGTGGCATTATTTATAATGTATCGGAAGATCCCCAATACAAAGCTACTTACCACACTGGTCCCGAAATGCAGGTGCTGGACGACGAAAGACACCCGGATGCCAAACAAGGCAAAAACGGTAACCGGCAGGCCGGCGCCAATTACGATATGATTCCGTTAGCTACGCCCGCCGTTAAGCCGGCCGGCCAGTGGAACACCGTAAGACTGGTAGTAAACAAAGGCCACGTAGAACATTGGCTGAACGGTAAAAAAGTAGTAGAATACCAATTTGGCAGCCCCGAGTGGGAAGCAATGGTAAAAGCAAGCAAGTTTGCCAATATGCCAGGTTACGGCCGCATCAAAAAGGGCCATATTGCCCTGCAGGATCATGGTGATAAAGTTTGGTATAAAAATATTAAAATACGTCAGCTTTAATTTTATCAATTCACTATAACCACAAAAACCCTCTTCCCAACAACTATGGAGACAATATTCCGAACTTACGCAAAAAAGCTGCTTTATGCTGGTTGCTACTCATTAATTCCGGACTTTCCCAACCGTATTTCAATGTCTCCCTTGGAAGAGGGTAGGGAGACGTCTGATTAAATATTCTCCTCCATTTGTGAAAGTCCTGTTACTAGATATAATAGAAGTAGAAGATAATACTTCGAAGCAAAAGCTGTTCTGAGAGCTGTATTATAAACCATCAGAAAGCCGGTAGCGGGCCTGATAACCAAGTTGGAAAACACATAGTGTATTAAGTTTCCCCGGAGAGCGATGGAAAAGGTAGTCATCAGTTACTTTTATCCGAAGCGGCCCCATACTTCCACATTTAAAACTTATAAACCAAAATTTAATGAACGAGAACGTTAACAGAAGCGCTTTGTTTTTAGGGAGTTGTTTTGCCCTCATCACTACAGGCTTTACCTTTTCTATTAGAGCAGGGATCTTACCTCAATTAGGAGAAGAGTTTGGTCTGTCGGCCGAACAACTGGGATTTATTAACTCCATGTGGTTTTTGGGTTTTCCCATTTCCATGGTTATTGGGGGATTGATTTATCATACGGTCGGCCCTAAAATTATAATGACTGTCGCTTTTATTGCCCATGCGTTGGGAATTATATTAACCATTTATGCCGGAGGATACACCGGTTTACTTATTTCTACGCTATTAATTGGCATTGCTAATGGTTGTACCGAAGCGGCCTGTAATCCCATGATTGCCGACATGTACTCGGGGGTTAAAATGAATAAAATGCTGAACCGCTTTCACATGTGGTTTCCGGGCGGAATCCTGGTTGGTTCCCTTATCTCCAAATTCATGACCGATTTTGGATTGTCCTGGCAAACACAGATGTGGTTCATCCTGGTGCCAGCCATAACCTATGCTGTTTTATTCTTTGGCAAAGCTTTCCCAAAACCGCAGGTGGAAGGAGCGACCTCTCTTGGGCAAAACCTCAAGGCAATGATAAGTCCGTTGTATATATTCCTGATTGTATGCATGGCCCTGACAGCTATCACAGAATTTGGTCCTGGCCAATGGGTAGGAATTATCCTGGGTAGCAGCGGCGCCGAACCTATGTTAATTTTAGCGCTGACCGCCGGGTTAGTGACGGTAGGAAGATTTTTTGCGGGTCCGGTTGTGGCTGCCCTTGGCCAAACGGGGGTTTTACTCGGAAGTGCAATATTTGCAGCAATTGGTATTTATCTGTTCAGCACTGTAACTGGTCCTATGGCCTATGTGGCGGCCGTTATTTTTGCCTTGGGATATTGTTATTTCTGGCCGGTAATGGTTGGGGCGGTAGCACAACGGGTTCCTTTAAGCAGTGCCTTGGGCATGTCCATTATTGGGGCAATCGGTATGTTTTCTTCCTCCATTTTTCAGCCAATTATAGGAAACTGGATAGATACCTCTAAAGCAGAATATACGGCCCAGGGACTTACCGGCAATGCCTTGGATCTGGCTACCGGCCAGGATACCTTGGAAAAAATGATCGCCTTCCCAGCTATATTAATTGTGCTGTTTACCATCTTGTTTTTCTGGCAAAAGAATGTGAAGCGGCCAAAAGAAATGGCGGTTCATTAATAGGCGCCTTTAACAAGCCCGGTAAGATAAATGATACGTTAAATAACGAGGAAGTTAAAAATTAAAATTGCTTCCGCTAAGATGTTATTTATAGATTTGTAAATATACCGGGCCAAATAATAGCATACTTTTGCCGGTT